>CALCJG010000363.1 GCA_937967705.1 uncultured Spirochaetia bacterium | reverse complement strand
AACGTTTCTGTCGTCGATTTCGTCTGTCCCCTTAAAAGCGAGGTTACTGTGGAATCGGTGACCCAGGACCTGCGGGATGCTGCCGCCGGCAAGCTCAAGGGTATCCTGGATGTCTGCGATGAGGAACTGGTGTCCGTGGATTTCCTGGGAAACAATCATTCATCGATCGTGGATGCTCCCTCGACTGCCGTCGTCGACAAGAACATGGTAAAGATCATGAGCTGGTACGACAATGAATGGGGCTATTCCGTACGGGTTGTTGACCTCATCAAGTATATCATGAAATAACGGGACTTCCCTGCAAGTTCTGGATCTCGTGGAATCACGATGTCCCGTAAAGGCTCCTGATCCTCCCGTATGGGAGGGGGGCCGAGCGATATAAAAAAGGATACTGTCGGAAATTCCTGCTTGTACAATTATACTGAGTACTTTATAAAAATCCCATCCGCTGAGAGGTCAGGATGGGAATCATTCTATGTGTAGGAGTTTTGTATGAAGAGAAGGGTAATTTTTGCCGGCAACTGGAAAATGTACACAACCCTTCAGGAGGCCGGGGATCTGATAGCAGGGATTCTAAAGGGTTGGAAGAAGGACGGCAAGGAGGCGGTCGTTTTTCCCCCCTCGGTTCACCTGAGGGCTGTCGCGGAGTTCTGTAAGGGTTCCGGTGTGGATACCGGGGCTCAGAACATGTATTTTGCCAAAGACGGGGCCTTCACCGGTGAAATCTCCCCGGTCATGGTAAAAGATGCCGGTGCCAGATATATACTTATTGGACACTCCGAACGCCGACACGTTTTCGGAGAAACGGACGAACTGGTCAATAAAAAAGTAAGAGCCGCCTTCGAGTACGGCCTGGAACCCATGGTTTGTGTCGGTGAGCTTCTGGAGGAGCGTGAGGCGGGCAAATCCGAAGAGGTCGTCGGTACACAGACCCGCAGGGCCCTGGAGGGCATAGACAAAGGGCAGATGAACCGGGTGGTGATCGCTTATGAGCCCGTCTGGGCCATTGGAACAGGTAAAGTGGCCACTCCGGAAATCGCTGAAGCCATGCACGTTTATATAAGAAAGGTTCTTGAAGAAATCTATGACAGGGAAACGGCCGGCAACGTTCCGATACTCTACGGGGGATCGGTTAAGCCGGACAACATCGCCGGGCTCTATGCCATTGAAGACATTGATGGGGTTCTGGTGGGCGGAGCCAGTTTGAAGGCCGATTCTTTTCTTGACATTCTTCATGTAAAATAATTAATTGACGCGTTTAAGCGAATTATGATAAGGATGTGTTTATATGAGTGTTTTGATCAGTGTTTCGACGGTTCTTTTTCTTATCCTCTGCGTTCTCCTTACTATAATCATCCTGCTGCAGTCGGATAAAAGCGCAGGTATGGGGATCCTGGGCGGTTCCAGCCAGACCACTTTCGGGTCCTCTACCGCGGATGTCATCACCAAGATTACCACTGTTATGGTAGCCCTTTTTATGGTCGGTTCCCTGGGGCTTTCCATCATGGAATCTTACCGGGCCAAATCCTATGATGCCAAGCCCGAAGGTATGAAAACCCCTGCCAAGCTCGAGAAAACCGAGCAGCCTCAGAAGGCGGAAGCCCCCAAGGGTGTTCAAAAAGAGCAGCCCGTAAAAGGGCCGGAGAAGGAAAAACAATAACGAAAATCGGGAGGTTTTATCATGGCCAAAACCGTTTATGTCGACCAGGCGGAATGTACAGGTTGCGAACTCTGTGTGGATAATCTGCCGGAGGTCTTTGAGATGGATTCTGAAGGACTGAGCAAGGTGCATAACCCTAAAGGCGCTGACGAAGCGAAGATTCAGGATGTCATCGACAGTTGCCCCGCGGAATGTATTCACTGGAAAGAGTAGGGTGGGACCGTCATTCATTTCTGCCTGCCCTTTACGGTGAATTGAAATATCAGATTCTTCAAATAAATCCAAAGGAGTTTTAGCATGTCATTGAAAAATTATCTCTTCACATCGGAATCCGTTTCGGAAGGTCATCCGGACAAATGCTCCGATCAGATATCCGATGCCATCGTCGATGCCCATATCAAGGGAGACAAGAAGTCCCGCGTGGCCGCGGAAACCCTCGTAACCACGGACAGAATCGTCATTTCCGGGGAGATCACCTCTGCCCAGGCGGTTGATTATGAGAAAATCGCCCGAAGCGTCGTGGCGGAGATCGGCTACACCGACCCCGAGATCGGTTTTGACGCCAGCACCTGTAATGTGGAACTCTATGTCCATTCACAGTCTCCTGATATCTCTCAGGGGGTAACCGAAGGACAGGGCCTCTTTGCCGAGCAGGGAGCCGGCGATCAGGGTATGATGTTCGGTTATGCGGTGGCGGAAACACCGGAATTGATGCCCATGCCCATCAGCTATGCCAACAAACTGGTTAAATACATGGCGGAAATTCGGAAAGCCGGACAGCTCAAATTTCTCAGGCCGGACTCGAAGTCCCAGGTGACGGTACAGTATGAGGACGGGAAGCCGAAAAGGATTGATGCCATCGTCATCTCCACCCAGCATACTCCGGATGTGGAACACAAGGAGATATACAGCGCTATTCTCGAAAGCGTCATTAAAAAGGTTATTCCCGGCAATCTGATGGATGCCGATACCAAGATTTTTGTCAACCCCACGGGGAGATTCGTAGTGGGGGGGCCTCATGGAGACACGGGACTTACGGGAAGGAAGATCATCGTCGACACCTACGGCGGTATGGGCCGTCACGGCGGCGGAGCATTTTCCGGCAAGGATCCCTCCAAGGTGGACCGTTCGGCCGCTTATATGGGGCGCTTTGTGGCTAAAAACGTGGTTGCGGCGGGGTTGGCTTATCGCTGTGAGGTACAGATCGCATATGCCATCGGCGTGGCTGAGCCTGTGTCTGTAATGGTTGATACCTTCGGCACCGGTACCATTCCCGATGAGGAAATAGCCAAGCGGGTGAGCCGGGTGTTCAACCTGAAACCGGCCGGTATTATTCAGACCCTGGATCTGCTGAGGCCAATCTATCTGAAAACAGCCGCCTATGGACATTTCGGCAGAGAGGATGCAGAATTCACCTGGGAAACGACTAGCAAGGTGGGTGAACTGAAGGCGTAAGGCGGTTTTTCAGTAAGTATAATCCTTCATTTTGATATGCGATAGAGGGCAGGTAATACCTGCCCTTTTTCATCAGCTCCGGAAATCATCCTGCCGATAATGGTTGTGTAAGGGATAATCGTTTTAAGCCGGGGAGGATCTGATGAAGGAGTATATCATGAAAAGCTTTGTATATCGCTGCCAGTGCGGTTATGTTCTCAACGTATTTGTGGATTACGGAACCCCTCAGGATATGGTACGCTGCCGTAAGTGTTCGGGGAGCATAAAGCGTTTAGGGGACTAGTCTGCCGGGTTCTGTAAACCGTAGGATGAGATGCGGTCTTCGCTGCCGTATCTCTGTATAACAGGCCTCCTCAAGGGTCTCATGTTAAGAGTCGACGGGGAGTTTTTCCCTGATTTGCAAATCCCTCTCCGCTTTCTTTTTGACAAGACTGCGGCAATAGAATAATACGTCCATGTCATGAGAAAAGCTATTACGACCATCCTCCTTCTCATCTTCCTGATGCCTGCAGGTGTCGATGCCCAGGAACAGTATCTGGAGAATCTGAACGGCAAACCCGCAGAAAAGAGCGAGTCGGAAAAAAAGAACGATCGCTCCCGTAATGTAAACGTCGACATGCAGATCGTTTACGGACAGTATAACAACATGCTCTCCACCATCAACCTGTCCCAGCAGCACGAGGATTTTGTTTATCTGCTCAGCTCCAATTTTAAGCGCTCCAATGATTTCGGATATAAGAACGAGACATACGAAAATACGAGTTTCTATGAGAATAAAATCGGTTTTACCGGCAACATGAACGTTTCGGATACCTGGAAATCCATACTGGAAACCGAGGTCAACAGCGATTCTCATGGCATGTACAACAACACCGTCTTCAGCCGTGAGGAAAAGGAGATGGTCAACGTCTCGCTGAAGAACGTTTCCAAGTTCAGTTCCTCCTTCGAGGGGTACTGGACCCTGGGAGGGGCGGAATACGTGCATCGTCTCAGACCAATCGTGCCCCAGGACTATGAAAAAAGCCGGCTGATGCAGTTCAATTCGGAGTTCGGGGGGGAGTATATATGGTCTCCCACAAACCGGATACGCTTCAGCTCCGCATATTTCCAGTACGACTACGGCCAGGAGGGGGTGCAAAACGACCGTTACCTCTGCAGTGAGCTGGTGGATGATTTTTATATTACCCGCAATTTCGGGCTGGGGCTGGGGGCTAATCTGGATTACAACCGGGATGCTCCCCTCCTTGCCTCCCCTGTGCTCAGTATGACAGTGAAGGATTATAAATACGCCACCATCGTCCTTCTCTACCGGTACGATCTGGTCCCCTTTAAGCCGGAAAAATATTATCTTCAGCAGAAGTACATCAGACCCAATTATGATCTTCCCCCGCAGAAAACGCATCATGGGGACATGAAGGCGGAATTTCGTATAGGGAATCTCTTTACCATCAAGACCATATTTGCTGTCGACAAATCGGAAAACCATTACAATTACTACACCGTTAATCCGGGTAATCTTCTCAGTGCGGGAACTCTTCCGGTGACTCACTATTACTCCAAGCTGGATCTGAGCCTGTTTTTGCTGGAAAAGATCCTAGAGATGAATATTGTCTACGATTATTCCGTCTTTAATGCAGGTAAGAATGTAACATACTCACCCAATCATAAACTAACAAGTTTATTGAAATACAACGGGAAAAAGTGGAAATTCGAATGGACGAACCGTTTTGTGGGACAGGTCTATACGGATCCCGAAAGCGATGCGCAGATTGACAGTGCCATCATTGGGGATTTTGGGGTTCAGAGAAAAATGCTTGAAAGCTTTTATGCCTATATTAGAGTTGAAAATCTCTACAACAATCGTTACAGACTCAGAGAAGGATACCCGGAACCGGGGATTACGGTTTTGGGCGGGATTCGAATCCTGATTTAATGCCTCAGCCGGCTTTCCCGCAAACGGGAAGGGGCGGTTTCTTCACTATAAGGTCGGGGAGATGACTATGAGCGGTGATATGCTGATCAGTTTCTTTACTTCCATGCCCATGTGGGTAACCATCACACCCATCGTCATTTGTTCCATTGTGTCGCTGGCGGTCATCATCGAGCGGATCTACTATTACCGGCGCATCAACCACGATTATCGCTTTATCATGAGCAATGTGCTCAATTATATCCGGCAGAATAATCATGACAGTGCCAGGCTCTTCTGCGACAGTTATGTGGGGCCCATCGTTCATATCATTAAAGAGATTGTCAGTCAGATCGCTGCATCCTCGGCAGACCGGGAGGGGATCATCCTGGGGACCTCCCGAAGCGCCATAGTCACCATAGAAAAAACATCGGCATCATCGCCACAATCGCCACCATCTCCCCCATGTTGGGCCTTTTCGGGACGGTTACGGGCCTCTTGAAGGCTTTTGCCGCCCTCTCGCGCGGCGGGCCCGATGCCTCGGCGCTCCTGGCGTACGGTGTTTCGGAAGCCCTTATCACAACGGTTCTAGGGCTCCTCGTGGCCATTCCCTCCTGGGTCTTTTACAATTACATGGTGGCCCGGGTGGAATTCTATATCAAGGAAGTGGAGTATGTTTCCAACGTACTCTCCAGGGCCTGAAAGGAGAGGCTGCCCAGATGGATTGGAAATTTCGTAGCCGGTTTCAGTATCGTTCTATAATGGACATGACACCCCTCATTGACCTTTCCTTTTCGCTTTTAATCTTTTTCATGATATCCTACAGCGCCAGTCAGGGGAAACTTTCGGAGATCGTCGTCAACCTTCCCAGCGCGGTGCAGACAGGTGCCTACAAGCAGGGCAGCGTGGTGATTTCCGTGAACGATAAAAACGAGATCTTTCTGAACGACAAAAAGCAGAATCTGGACAACCTTCTCTCCGAGATGAAGGGCAGAAAAAACAGCCTCAAGGATCAGGCAGTCATCATCCGGGGAGACCGGAAATCCAATTATGAAACCATTGTCAAGATTATGGATATCCTCAATCAGTCGGGAATACCCAAGTTCACCCTTGCAACCGTCAAGCCTAAATGACGGGATTCTTTGAACGTATAAAGTGTTTTGTTATATTTTGTTGACATAATCGGACCGGATATGTAAAGAGACACAGAGCTTCCTGTCCTTTTCGGGGATCTTCTGGCTTTTATTACAAGCCTATCATGCCCCTCTCCACAAGGCGGGTAGAGGGGTTGCCTGTGTAAGGGGGCTTGCTTCGGTTTTTTCGCCGCACTCCGATGGCGAGAATAATACTACAAGGATCTGATATTTGATGAAAAAGGCCGTACTGATATTCCTTTCATCTACCGCTTTGCTGGCGTCGGTTTTCCTTATCCTGAGCGGAGTGTTCTCCGCGCCCTCCAAGTACGAGGGAAAGATTGTGAGGAAGATCATCTTTACGGGGCTGCAGAACGTCGACGAGGATGATCTATACGAGGTTCTCATCACCGCGGAGGGTTTTCCCTTCCGGTCGACGGACATACGCAAGGACATCAAATCGGTTTTCAGCAAGGGACAGTTCGAGAATGTGGTCGTGGAGGTGGAGGATTTTCGGGACGGTGTAAGCGTTCGCTTTGTCTGCAAGGAACGTCCTCTCGTCAACGACATCGTTTATCTCGGGACAGACGAACTTTCCGAAATGGAATTTACGGAACTGGTGCTGGTCAAAGAGGGCGAGGTGCTCCGCTATGATTTCCTGGAAAAGAGCATCAAGGCCATCAAGAAGAAGTATGCCGATGAGGGCTTCTTCAACGCGGTGGTGAAGTACCAGGTCAAAAAGCATAAGAAAAAAGAGAATGAGGTCGATGTCTACTTCATCATCGACGAGGGCGAAGAGATCAAAGTGGAGCGTTTCTCCATACTGGGGGCCAAGAAGATCCCCGATGTGGAACTGCTGAAGGTTGTGGAAACCGAGGAAAAGGGAGTCTTCAAAGACGGAGATTTCAAGAAGGACATATACGAACAGGATAAGACCAAAATCATCGCCTACTATAAGGAGAGGGGATATCTGGACGCCCAGATACTGGACGATAAAGTGGATTATGAATGGGCCGATCCGGAGAAGAAAGAGATCCGGGCCATATTCATCACCATCAAGCTGAGTGAGGGCGAAAAATACTATTTCGACAAATACACCATTGCCGGCAATAAAGTCTTCGAGAGCAAGGTCTTCGAAGAGCAGTTTGAACAGACCACTACGGGGGATATCTTCAACGATACCAAATTCCAGAAGGACCGGCAGATGATCAGCTTTACCTATGCCACCAAGGGATACATCTTTGCCCGTGTCGTTCCCAAGCGCAAGGTGGATGAACGGGAGGTGACTGTCGACGGTAAAAAGGAGATGCGGAAGTTCGTCCGCATCGATTTCCAGATCGAAGAGGGATCGCAGGCCTATGTGGAGAACATCATCATCAAGGGCAACAAAAAGACCAAGGACAAGGTCATCCGCAGGGAGCTGACAATAAAAGAGGGAGAGCTCTTCGATTCCGCCAAGGTGCAGCGGTCCCGGGAAAAGATATACAATCTGGGCTATTTCAAGCAGGTCAACTTTGATGTCCGCCCCGGGAGCCGGGAGGGCTGGATGAACCTGATTATCGACGTGGAGGAACAGCCCACGGGCACCATCTCCCTGGGAGGCGGCTATGGGACTACCTCCGGCTTCTCCATCTTTGCCGACGTGGGGGAAAACAACCTGATGGGTAACGGACAGAGGGTCAACGTGCGTTTTGAGTACGGTCCCCTGCGGAGTTCCGTCACCCTGAGTTTTACAGAGCCCTGGCTGATGGATTATCCCGTGGCCCTCACCACATCGGTCTTCTATATGCTGTCCACAATACCCACAACCTCCATGTTCGCCAGGACGAATCACAAGGCCCAGTACCAGCGGAGAACGGTGGGCTACTCGGTAGGTCTGAATTACCGTTTCTGGGACTACTACGGCGTAGGTTCTATTTGGAATCATGCCTTCAAGAGCTATATAAACCCCACGGGTAACTGTTCCGATGAGATCTTCATTCAGCAGGCCAGGGGGGTTCAACAGAAGAGAACAGTGACGCTGTACACCTATCGGGATTCCAAGGATAATTATCTCAATCCCACCCGGGGGATGAGGTCTGAAGTCGCCGTCTCCTTCACCGGTGGTTATCTCCTCAGAGGAAAGGATCACTTTATCAAGTATTCCCCGGACTTCTATGCCTACTATTCGCCCTTTCATCTTCCGTTCCTCAAATCACATCCCTGTGTCATTGAGCTCCGGGCGAACGGAACTTTCATACGTCCGCCGCTGCAGAGGAGCAAGGTGGCGCGGTTTCAGGACAGAAGCGGCAATAACTGGCTGGAGCCGGAAGACAGGCTCTTCATCGGCGGTCCTGAGACCCTTCGGGGATGGGATTATTATGACAACTCCCTGGCTACTTCCTGGCAGATCGGCCTGTTCCACCGAATTCTCTACGGGGCCGAGTTTCGAGTACCCATCCACCCCCAGATGCTCTGGTTGACCTTCTTCTTCGATGCCGGATCCCTCTGGACGGATAAATTCTGGGAAGAGGAGATGATCGAGGAGTTCAGGAAAGACATACTCTCGGACAGGCAAAAGGGGCTTGTTTATGACATTAAGGATTTCAACAAGGTCAGCCTGATGAACTATTTCAAATATTCCTGGGGTTTTGGGTTTAAGATTCAGATACCGATGATGCCGTTGCGCTTCTGGTTCGGCCGTAAACTCATGTGGACCGGTTCAAATCACGGTTACTTCAGGGAGATCAGTGATTTTAATTTCCAGTTCGGTATCGGCGATATGAGGTTCTGATATCCGGCGGGGAGGGTGTCTCGTGCCTGTAGATCTCAGGGGGTTAAAACGCAGGGGGGCCATCTGTCTTCTTGTGGTTCTCTGTGTAATAATGACCGCGGGCGGCTGTGCCCAGCCCTATAAAGTATCGGAGCGGTATCTCCGGGTCAGGTATGTGAGCGTCTCGCTTGTATTCGAGTATGTGGTTCAAAACGATGAGGAGGCCAGGAGTCTCCGCAAGAGCATGAAAGAAACGGCCTCCCGTCTCAAGAAGTTGGAAGAGAGGCTGCGAAGCGGTTCGGATCCTGCCCCCAAGGCGGTGCAGGAGGCGGATATCGGACGAACCAGAAAAACCCTGAAGGCTTTCGAGGAGAAGGAGGGCAACATCAAGCGGCGTATTCTCAACGACATCAACCGGGCCATCGGACAGGTGGCGGATAAAAACCACGTCGATTACGTCTTCAATCTGGGGGATGCCCTCGTATATTCCAAGAAGGAGTATGACATCACTGAGGATGTGCTGAAAGAGATCATGAAATTTAAAAAGCGGAATGCTCCTGTTTCGCGATAATACTGGAAGTGGGATATCGGATTTATGAAGAACAACAGAGGACTGCTTACGACCTTCATCATCGCAACAATTTTCCTGTACTCCGTCGGTTGCGTAAAGGGGGAGGGGAAAAAGGAGGCGGTGAGAAAGGCCTTTGAGGGTTTTAAGGGACAGTACGTGCTCTATGCCAGCAAGAAAACCCATATCCTGGAGGTTTTCGCCAGGAACGGCGAAAGAGTGGCCTCCTACAAAATAGCGTATGGTCTTAATCCGGATAGAAAACCGAAGCTTTGCGAGGGGGACAACAGAACCCCGGAGGGGAATTACCGAATAAAGGAAATCCTCAGCATGGACGCGGAAAAAAAATCAGAGGCCTACCAGAAACTCAGGAGAATGAACGGGATCTATTTTTATGCCCGTCACGGGCATTTTAAGTATAACAATCCCAAAGCGGATCTGGGTGATAATGCCTACGGCCCCAGGTTCTTCCTGATCGACTATCCCAGCCAGAGGGATTGGGAGCGTTACAGGGATGCCCTCAAAAAAGGGGCTGTCCCCGTAAAGAACGGTAAGGTGAGAGGCATCGGTTATGGCCTGGCCATTCACGGCAACGCTGATCCTGAATCCATCGGGCATCTCGCTTCCAGCGGATGTCTGCGCATGTATAATCAGGATATCATCGAGCTGGAGCAGTACGTTCAGCTGGGGACTCCGGTTATCATCAGCGGTGATCAATAAGAAAATTACCCCCCCGGTATTAAATTGTTGACATAATCAAGAGAAATCGGGGATAGTGAATCTGTTTTTTTTTCAGGATGAGTACCCAATTTATCATTACATGAGAGAAAAGGGGGGCCTTATCAGGCTGGGTGCTCCCTTAACTTATATCAGGAGGATCGCGGGTGTTCGGATTATTAACTGAAGCATATGCGCAGACAAAAACAGTTCCTCAGGCAGAGGGCGGTTCCATGTGGATGAACATTGTGCCAATACTGGCCATGGTGGCAATATTCTACTTCTTGCTGATTAGACCATCCCAGAAGAAGGAGAAAGAAAGGAAGAAGATGATCGATTCCATCCAGAAGGGTGATAAAGTCGTAACCGTGGGCGGTATGTATGGTGTTGTGGTCAGTGTAAAGGCCGAGGAGGGGATCGTCACCCTTAAAATTGCTGACAATACCAAGGTTGATTTCGCAAAATCAGCCATTCAGAATAAAATATCGTAAGAGTGAAAGTATAATTATTATGAAGAAACACGTCTTCAGAATCGTCATTGTAGGGATTACTTGCGTACTCCCTTTTTTGTTCCTGACAAGCGCTGTCTGGAGCCAGGCCCCCGGTGACAAGGCTGCTGCGGAAAAGGTGGAAAAGTCGGATTCCGATTCCATGGAACTGGAGGAATACAAAGGGGATTCCGCCGGTGTCCTTAAAAAGAAGAAGCTTCTTGCGAAAAAGAAGAAGCGTGTGGGAACTGCAGTAAAAAAGGATGCCGATGCGCCCCCTGCCGTGGAAGTGAAAGAGCCGGTCAGAAAGGAAAAGGATGGCGGCGGGAAGGAAACTGGCGATAACAAATATGCGGCCGACGGACTTCTGGAGGCCGGTGAAGGGGATTATCGCTACAGCCGAATCCCGGAAAAGAAAGTCGTTCTCGTCCAGGAGAAATCTCCTTATGATATGTCCGATCAGAGCAAGGAGATAAAGAAACTGGAGGATCCGGGGCAGGAGGCACAGAGCAAGAAGGGATTCCTCGGTTTCTCGCATGATCAAACCCAGAACATCGCTAAAGGGGTCCTGATATTTATCATTCTGCTTATCTTCATACTATATAAATTGAGGAGCAGGAGTAAGAACAGCAGTGTTTTGAAGCGGTTCCCGTAATACTATCCGTTGCAATGCTACGAAGGTTCGCTTTATCAATCGGAAAAAATACAATTGAGATGTATTTATGAATGATCGGTTAAGGGGTTACAGATGAACAGAAGTTTGCTATATAGGTTCCTATTTATCCTTTTCATCATAGGGTTCGCTGTGGTTTTAATTCTTCCGACGGTAGGCATGCGGAAGATGGAGGTCCGCTTGGATAAAAGTATCACGACGGATCAGATAAACTTTATTAAAAGCAGATTCCCCGCTGATAAATACCGGCTTCAAATGAAGGAAGATTCCCTTGAAGTCGAAGGGTACGGTCTTAATGATGCCGTCATGAATGATGTCCGGTCCTTTCCCGGCGTTGCAAATGCAGAACTGGTGAAACACTGGGCAGAGAAAGTGAGGTTTATCCGCGCGAAGAAGATCAATCTGGGACTGGACCTTCAGGGTGGTATGCAGCTGGTTCTCATGCCCAATTTCGAGACAATAGAGAAGAGGCAGGGGAAGAAACTGTCGGATTCCGAGAAAAGCGAAATGTCCATACAGGCTCTCGAGCTATTGAGAAATCGTGTGGACCAGTTCGGTGTATCGGAACCATCGCTTCGTAAAAGAGAATCGGGTGCCATTGAAGTACAGCTGCCGGGAGTCAAGGACCCGGCCAAGGTAAAGAAGCTCATCGGTACCACCGGACGTGTGGAATACCGAATTGCCAATGATGAATATTCCGCCAAGGCAAATGAGTGGATCAAGGCCAATTTCAAGGAACCGGCGCTCCCGGAAACCAAGGAGACCCAGTCGGATCTGCTGTCGAAGGTAACAAAAGCGGTCAACCTCCCGGTGCATCTGGAATTCATGTTCTTTTATGAGCGGGTTCCCAATTCGAGAAAAATCTTTCCCTCCCATGTAATGGCCCTGGAAAAAGCGGTATCCCTGGCGGGAGATGACATCAATAAGGCTTATGTTGGATATGATGAGATGGGGCGGCTTGCGGTACACTTTACCACAACTGCTGACGGTGCCAAGAAATTCTCTGATGCTACCTCGAAGAAAAATCACGGCAAGAAGCTCGCCATCGTGATTGACAACAAGGTCCGCAGCGCTCCCAATATAGGTGTGCAGATCACGACAGGCCAGGCTCTGATCCAGGGGGATTTCTCCAGGGAGGAGGTCGATACCCTGACCAGTATCATCAAGGAAGGAGCCCTGCCGGTCGATCTGGAAAAGATCGAGGAGAGGAGCGTGGGTCCTTCGCTGGGTATTGATTCAATCAATTCGGGTATCAAGGCTCTTATGCTGGCTTTCGTGATCATTGTTGTGTTTATTATCATCTATTACAAAGCCTCCGGAATGATTGCGAGCCTGGGCCTCATACTCAATTTTATCTTCATGATTGCGATGCTCTCATGGCTCAACTTTACCCTGACTATGCCCGGTATTGCCGGTTTTGTCCTGACTATAGGGATGGCAGTGGATGCCAATGTGATTATCTATGAACGTATCAAGGAGGAAATCAAGGCGGGGAAATCCGTCAAACTGGCGATATCCGCCGGTTTCGAGAGGGCCTTCTGGACCATATTTGACTCCAACCTTACGACCCTGATCGCGGCCTTCATCCTGTCGCAGTTCGGAACAGGTCCCATTAAGGGATTTGCCGTAACGCTTTCCATCGGTATTCTCTGCAGCATGTTCGTTTCACTCTATATTACCAAGTTCATATATGAAGTCATATCTCAAAAGTCCAATCTTAAGAAACTGAGTATTTAAGGAGATAAGTCTTGGAAAAGTCTATTAAATTCCTGGAATATAGATATGCCGGATACATCATCACCCTCCTGATGTTCATAACTTTTGTTGCCGGTACGATAATAAACGGGGGCTTTAACTGGGGGATTGACTTTGCCGGGGGGGCAAAGATCATTGCCAAATTCAACAAGGATGTTTCCGTACAGACGATCCGGGCCGAGTTGCACAAGAGCGAGATTAAGGCTGAAGTGCAGCAATACGGCAAGGAGGATTTGAATGAATACGTCATTTCCACCCGTCTTGCGCCTCAGGTTAAGATGTCCGAATTCGCGAAAAGTTTTATGGTCAAGGCGAAGGAGGTTGTGGAAGCCGTCGAAGGAAAATCCGTCATTGACAGCAGCAAGAAAAAGGAATTTGAGAGGCTTGAGGATGCCTTGACAAAGAGTTTCAATAAAAAGATTGAGATAATAAGCCGTGAGGAAGTGGGACCCTCCATCGGGGATTACTTGAAGAAATCCGCTCTGTATCTTTTAGGGATGTGTGTTCTGCTCATGTCGGTTTATCTCGCTTTCCGTTTTGAGTACCGTTATTCCATAGGGGCGATACTCATGATTCTGCATGATGTCATCCTCTCATTTTTCTTCTGCGGTTTGATGAGCATAGAAATCAACATTCCTATCGTAGCGGGAATTCTCACGATTTTCGGATATTCAGTCAATGACACCATCGTTGTATACGATCGAATCCGTGAGAACGTACAGATAGTCACAAAGCAGGACTTCATTGAGATCATAAACAAATCCATAACCCAAACTCTTTCCCGTACCATTCTGACGACGGTGACCACGGTAATGGCGGTTCTCTGCCTCTATTTCATCGGGGAGGACGTCATCAACGATTTTGCCCTGTTGCTGCTTTTCGGTTTTTCCACAGGGATTTTCTCCACGATTTTCGTCGCGGCGCCGGCCTTGTATTACCTGGAAAGGAAAAGGACGGCCTGATCCCTTATCCCTATGCCTGTGTTGCAGCGATGCCTGCTTTCTGCTGTGCTGCTGATTTTTGTCGGCAGCACTAGTCTGGCCGGAAAGGATGGGAAGGGCGGTGGGGAGGAAGAATACTCCCCGGAGAACCTTCTCTCCTTCATGCAATATCTCATCCAAAAAAAGGAATATTACCGGGCCCGCTCTGAACTGAAGCGGCTAGAAGTCTTTTATGCGGGGTATGTCTCTTCCGATGCCGTCTTTGTCACAGGACTCTATCTCGATATGCAGGGGGCTCAATACGGCGCGTTTGGGAATGTGCGTTATCGGGGAAGTAATGCCAGGATAAGCCGTGCTGAAAAAGCCTACAGGTTTGACGCCTTTCTCCTGTCGGATCGCTATGCCCTTGCTGATGAACTTCTGGCATCCCATGAACGGGAGAGCGGGGTTATTGAAGGAGAATTTTATCTCTGGAAACGGAATTTTGTCAGACATCTCATCATGGGGCGCTTTGATCTTTCTGAGAGATTGCTTTCGGAACCGGTATCCCCATCGGGTAAGGAGGAGGAAATTAGCACGGCAAAATACCGGGAACTTGCCCGTTATGCGAAAATCAAACACGGGGAAACCCGAAGTCCCGGGAAGGCCTTGCTGGCTGGCGTTATTCCGGGTTTGGGGTATACTTATGCAGGAAACCGTCCGACAGGAGTATTTGCCTTTGTGGTGGTTTCTATTTTCTCCACCCTGACCTATGTCGCTTTCAGGACGGACAACAAGCCGGTTGGAGTTATTCTCGGAGCATCAACAGCCTTTTTTTATTCGGGTAGTATCCTCGGGGGGTATCTTGAAGCGAAGAAGAGCAATCGCTATATTCAGCAGAATCTGCGGGATGTCCTGATGGAGGGCGCCAGATTTGATGAAGACCGCGAGAGAATCTTTCAGAAATACGGAATCATGAATGGCCCAGGAAAACAGAGATAAAGCCATGGCCCTGGCCCTGGACCTTGCCTTCCAGGGTATCGGCAGCACCTCGCCCAATCCCTCCGTGGGGGCTGTTCTTGTGAAAGGGGAGGAAATCATCGCCACAGGGCAGACCGATCCCTGCGGAGGGAATCATGCCGAGATTAACGCACTGAAAAATTGCCGGGAGGACCCCCGGGGAGCGGATCTCTACGTGAGTTTAGAACCCTGCTGTCATTACGGCAAAACGCCGCCCTGCACGGAAGCCATTATCCGGGCAGGCATCAGGCGGGTTTGTATTCCGGTGCTGGATCCCAACAGCCTCGTGGCAGGTAAGGGGTTGACAGCCCTTCGGGAGGGTGGGGTTGAAGTGGAGATCATGGAGCGATGGAGCCAGGCTGCGGTGGACCTCCTGAGGCCGTTCCGTAAGTATATCGTTCGGCGGCGTCCTTTCGTTATACACAAAACGGCTTCGACCCTGGATGGACGTATCGCATCCTCGACCGGAGATTCCAGGTGGATCTCCTCGGAATACGCCCGCTTTGCCGTGCATAGGCTGCGCTGCCTGGTGGATGCCGTTTTAGTGGGCAAAACGACCTTCGTAAGGGACAACCCTTCCCTGAATGTGAGACTCGATTCCTTCCCCGATAACGTCAGGGGATACTACGACGAATTAAAAGGCCATTTTTCCGGATACGAGAACTTTTTTTTGAGCAAACTCTTTTCCGGAGATCTCTTGAAAGGGGGAGATCCCCTGCGGGTGGTGGCCGGGCTTGCTGATAAAATTGACTTGACCGCCCCTCTTTTTAAGGATGAGAATTATATCATATTTGCCACTTCCAGGGAATGGGAAGCTCGATATCGCTGCGAGGATAAGGAAACACTGGACATCCTGCTGGAAAAGAACCGACTTCACATATTGACGGCCCTATCCCGTCAGGATCAGGTCTGGGAGATGCTGGCGTTGCTGCGTGAACGTGGTTGTCTGACCATTCTCCTGGAGGGCGGTGGCAGGCTGGCAGGAAGCTTTCTGGATGCCGGTGAAATAGATCAGTATCTCTATTTCATCACCCCCCGGATTTTGGGGAACGGCCAGGCTCCCCTGGAGGGAAAGGGCTTTGAGAAGATCGGGGACTCCCTTCGCCTGCAGGATGTCTCCTCGGTGTTGTTGAGGGATGAGATTGTCTTCAACGGCTACCGGGAGTCCTACCACATTGAAAGGGTGTGAGAGGTTAGCGTGTTTACCGGATTAATCGAGGAAATCGGGACGGTTGAAAGAATTGAGGCATCGGGAGAGGGTAGCCAGATCAGCATAAAGGCTTCCCGAGTTATGGAGGGCCTGAGTGTTGGGGATTCCGTTGCTGTTGATGGTGCCTGCCAGACCGTAACCCGTCTGGGCCAAGGCTCCTTCACTGTATTTGCCTCCCGCATTACCTGTGCGGTAACGACGCTGGGCGAATTCCGCCCGGGGCGATTTATTAATCTGGAAAGGGCTCTGACCCTGAGCTCACGCCTGGGGGGACATATCGTGCAGGGACACGTGGACGGAATAGGGGTCATCGAAAAAATTTCCAGGGAACGGACTGGTGTCGAGTACAGGATATCCGCGGATCCTCGCATTATGAAATATCTGGTTCCCAAAGGATCCGTTGCGGTTGACGGGATCTCCCTCACCGTCGTATCTGCGGATAAGAACGGATTCACAATCTATATAATTCCTGAGACGATTACGAAAACAACCCTTGACTCCAGGAAACAGGGAGACAAGTTGAACCTGGAGGTGGATGTCCTTGCGAAGTATGTCGAGAGGATGCTGGATAAGGGCGGGGGGGATGGGAATTCCAAGGACCGCGACTTGAAGCTCAAACTGATGGAGGAGGGGTATTTATCCTGACCCGGGAGGTGCAGGGTCCCCTTCGGAAATGGCTATTTCTTGATATAACTTTTCATGAATTCATCCCGCCTTTGTATGGTAAAAAACTTATCCAGGTAGGCAAGCTTGAAAATATTCAGGATTTCCGGCTCCATGTCGAGAAGGATCAGTTCCAAACCCTCGTTCTTGGTCATGTTCATGGATTTGATCAGGGAGCCAATACCCGATGAATCGATGTATTTCATTTCCGACATGTCCAGAGCGATGTAACGGGTTTTAAGACCAATGAACTCATCAATCTTGCTTTCATAGCGGGATACTTCTTCAATGTTGAACCGGCCGATTATTTTGAGTATAACCAGCTCATTGTTTACCTTGTTCACAGTAATATCCATGATTCTTCCGCTCTCCAATGACATAGACTGATTTCAGCGAATAATGGTTCTTTTTATTGGCGACTCAATATTATGGGATGATTCAGAGATTGAATATTTTATTTAAGTCAATACTATCAGGTTTTAACGGTAAATCAACCCTTTTTCTTATATACGAGGAAAGATATATGGCGTGGATTAGTTCGATGGCCTTGTAGCCATCGAGTCCTTCCGATGTTATGGGCAGGGTTTCATCTTTCAGAAGTTTTTTAACCTCCCGGTATTCTCTGGTAAAGCAGCTTTCTCCTTTCGTCGACGGGAACGGATGCGCCTTCAGATCCCGGAAATTTGTATATAATGTCGATTTTTGACTGAGGAAAAGACTCTCGTATCCGTTGCCTATTGTGATGGCACCTTCCGTTCCGGATATCCTCAGCTCGAAAAGAAAATAGTGGCGATTGCCGCCCGCTTCGAGGAAGATATCGACACCCCCTGCTGTTTTGAGCCAGGCTGTGGCCCTGTCCTCATAACCTCTTCGGCGGTTCTGCCGTTGAAATTCCCCCTGCACAGAAATTATAGGTCCCAGGAAGAATCTCAGAATGTCCGCCATATGAGTTCCGTCATGCATAAGGGGGCCTCCGCCTTCCCCGGGGTGAGATGGTCCTCTGTAGCCGTGGGAGAGGATGGAAGCGTGAACGGTCTTGATGGTTCCAATTTTTCCCCGATCGATGAGTCTCTTCGCGGTATTGTAGCGGTGGTCGTACCGTCTCTCATGATTGATTATCAGGCGTACCCCTCTTTGATTGCAGACCTTCAGAAGCCTGGAAGCCTCCTGTAGGTTGGAGGCCAGAGGTTTTTCGCAGATGATAACCCTTGCCCCGTTTTCCGCTGCACAGATTCCTATATCCGCGTGTGATTCCGTCCATGTAGCTATTATGACCGTTTCCGGGCGCAGCTGGCGGAGCATGGTGCCGTAGTCAGTATAAAGGGCTTCGTCTTTCAGGTTAGCGGTCTGCCCAAAGAGCTTCAGGCGTTCTTGAAGGATGTCACAGGCAAGGTGAATCTTCAACCCCGCCGCCATTGCGCCGCCGTAATGAGTGCAGGGTTTGTACCTCAGGGGATCATTTTCGAGGAGAAAACCTATTCTCCCGCACCCGATGAGAGCAGTCTTGGGTCCCTGTCTGGAAATGCTCATTTCAACAGCTTGGCTTTCCGGGTATCAGAGGATCGGGAGATACTCGGATATCTCATAATCCGTAATATGAGAATTATATCGATCGATTTCCAGCAGTTTGTTTTCGATAAACTTCTCATGGATGAAACTTCCCAGGGTTTCCTTCATCAGATCGCTCCTTTCCAGATGACCTATGGCTTCATTGAGCTGCATGGGCAGGGGTTCCAAGCCGAGATTTTTCAGGTCTTCCCGGCTCCTGATGGAATGGAGCAGTTTGATGGGCTCGTTCAGCTCGTACTGCTCTTCAATGCCTTTGAGACCGCTGGCCAGAAGGGCGGAAAATACAAGATAGGGATTGCAGGCCGAATCCGGATTCTTAATTTCAACACGCATGGAATTCGGCTTGCTCGCCTTGCATTGAGGTATGCGGACCAGTTCTGTATGCCCTCCCAGGCCCCAGGAAATATGAGTGGATGCTTCAAAACCGAACTGAAGTCTTTTGTAGGAGTTGATCCACTGATTGGTTATGGCAAAGAATTCATGGCAATGTCGCAGAAGTCCCGCTATGTACTGCTTGCCCACGTCGGAAAGAAAATAGGGTTTGCTCTGATCAAAAAAGATATTCTCCTCATCCTTGAAGAGGGACTGGTGGATGTGCATGCCCGATCCGTTCTGGTCGGACAAGGGTTTGGGCATAAAGGATGCGTAGATATTGTTCAAAAAGCCGATTTCCTTCACAATGAGGCGGAGAGTCATGATATTATCCGCGGTTGCCAGGGCATCTTCGTGTCGGAGGTCGATCTCGTGCTGGCTGTTGGCACCCTCGTGATGGGCTGAAATGACGCCTACTCCCATATCTTCGAGCATGAGTATGGCCTGACGACGATAATCGCTGGCTACATCAAGGGGGGTCAGATCGAAATACCGGCCCCGATCGAGGATTTCAGGGCTGTTGTAGTTTTTGAAGAAGAAGAACTCGATTTCAGGACCTGTATAGAAGGTGTAGCCTTTTTCTGCAGCTTTCTGGAGATTTTTTTTCAGGATATAACGGGAATCCCCCTCAAAGGGTTTCATATCTGTGGTATAGATGTCGCAGAACATGCGTGCTACGGAATCTTCTTTGGGACGCCAGGGAAGCAGCTTGAACGTGGCGGGATCAGGCATGGCGATCATCTCTTTCTCATCGGAACGGATAAACCCGTTCATCGTTGAACCGTCAAACCGGACCCCTTCTATGAGGGCATCTTCGAGTTCATCGATGGTGATGGCATAACTCTTCAGGAAACCCAGAATGTCCGTAAACCATAACCGTATGAACTTGACATTGTTGTTGTGAGCTAATTTTAGAACAAATTCCTTATCGTGATCCATTTACCTGATTCCATTTCTTTTGAAACCATGGAATTCGGCAATCCTCGTAACAGCCCTCATGTATTCCATTTGGGATATTTTACCGCTCCTCATTTCCTCATGGAGCAGTCTCAGCAGGAGATAAAACATGGCTCGCCTCCTTTTTTCTGTCTTGAACACCCAATTATATTATCGGTTCAAGATGTCTTTTTGATAAGGAGAGAAGTCCTTTATCCGGTGCTCCCATGGTTTCTGGATAATACAGCTTTATGTTAATAGACAAGGGGGGGAAGGATTTGTAAACAACTTTTCTGGAGGAATGTCCAGTAATGCAAAAGGGCTTTTCTCTCGGATCCGGGGATTAAAAAATGCTGATGTATATGAGCAGGATGAAAATCATGAGAAGCACGGCAAAGAGGGCAATAACCAGATAGGTTCCCCTGGAAAAACCTGCTCCCGCCGGGGTCGATTCCCGGTCAGATTTCTCCGCGATCTTCTTGGGATCGATCTTAGATTTATTTATGGGGCCGTCCGTGATGGGGTCATAAACCCGGAGTTTTACCTGTTTTTCCTCTTCATCGCATTTTCCGTAAATACCGGGGCCTATCTGTGTTAGAATTTCTATCGGCGTGTTTCTCCCGGAGGATTTGATATCGATCACCTCGCAGGGGAGGGATTTAACGGATTTTCCCTCCCGGAGGTCCAGAAGATCAATGAAGTAGTTGGCCCTGTCGGAACTGGCGATGATTTTAGCCATGATCTTGTCGCCGACTTTCAGTTCATAAATGGGCTTACCCTTGACGGGGGCTAAAACGGGTTCGATGGGGAGGATGACAGCGCCATCCTCCAGAGATCTTGCGGTACCCCTGGTTTCCTGGGATTTCCCCCGCTGGTCCTTGGTTTCCTGGAATTCTTCGGGGGTTATCTCCTGTATGGTAGTTTCAAGGATCAGGTTTTTATCATGAATGATCCGGTTGACAAAATCGTAAAGCATGCCTTCGGCATTGGTGTAGTCGTAATCATTAATATAGCTGAACAGCTGAGATTGGAGATTATCTTCCTTGGCGAATTTACTCAACTGATCCATCAGGGAGGAGGTCATGCTTACGTTGTTGTTCCCGCGCCATTTAAGGTCGAGGATCATCTCTTCATATTTTTCCCAGCTGCTGTGCGGCTCCAGTTCGTAAACATTGGAAAATGTGGAGACTACGGTATTGTAGCTGTCTACATCTCCATTCTTGTTGAAGATGATCAAAAATATGCCATAGAGGCTGAGAGAATTCGATTTAAATCGACCTTTGAATATATGCATTCTGTCATCCACTGAAGGTCCCCGATTGTTGACGGAAGGGAAATCGGGGATAACCTGTCTTTCTATTTTGATCCCTTCCCCTTAATCCTCGGGTTTCACTTTGGTGATACCCGGGGGAAGTTCCGTTAAAACGTTAATAACCCGTTTATTAAGCCTGTAAAAACCATGAATCGGGACTCAATAGGCAACAATAATGATGATTGAATGATAATTGAACTCTGTCAAGTTAAAAATTACAATGCGCGGCAAGGGTCTCCTTGAGATGTCCGGTTGGATGGCAAACTAGTCCGGTATCGTCCGTTTCAGAATATCCCCGCTGCCTCCCCTCGATGTTTGATATTCTTACTCTGATGTCCATGGGAGGCCACATTATTATATTACGATAAATCGAAATCTCCTCTACACATCACTCTGATTATCGACAATAGGGAAAAGAAAATTTAAACCGGGAGATGTCGTAAAAGCTTGATTTTCCCGGGTGATGGAGAATCCTATTTCACTTGACGAAATGCATTCTATGGCTCAGAGAGATCATGCAGCGCCGGGAATCCTCAGTTTCTGATATCCTGAAGGGTTTTCTGGATACTGTTCATAGTATTGTGACAAGAAGGTATTGCGCCATGAAATCAGAAATAATTGATGACAAGCCGCCGAGCAGCGGAAAGAATGATAAACCGCTGGGCAGGAATGTCATCCTGCTGGGGATAACATCCTTCTTTACCGATATCTCTTCCGAGATGATATACCCCCTGGTTCAAGCCTTCATGAGCCTTGTCCTGAAATCGGCGGGATCCCTGATTGCGCCGGTCCTCGGGATCATTGAGGGTATCGCCGAGGCCACAGCGAGTCTGTTGAAGGTTTATGCTGGACTGATCTCGGACAGG
>CALCJG010000362.1 GCA_937967705.1 uncultured Spirochaetia bacterium | reverse complement strand
AGATATCCACTCGTGACTGGAGTTCAGACGTGTGCTCTTCCGATCTCATTATATCTTTCCAAACCCTGCGAAATTCCTGTAATGTTGTTGCATAAAACCATCCGGTTCGGATAGTGGCAGACCTGTATAATTCCACATTCACCAGGAGTTTTATCAATGAACCAGGATGTACTTTCACGCCTCCTCTGCCCGGACCTGCATCTCCGCATCTATACCGTCACATCACCCGGAGCGTCCAGGGAGATACTCCGGCTGCACCAACCCTCTCCGGCAGCGGCGGCTCACCTGGTCCGCGCCCTCAACGGAACGGCCCTTCTCAGCGCCTCTCTGAAACTCGACACGGATCAGAACCTCTCCCTCAGCCTCACCGGCAACGGTTCCCTGAGGGAGATCCACATACAGGCGGACGCCCGGGGTCATATCCGCGGTTACGTATCCGAAAGAGAGGACCAGGCCGGTCAGCACATAGGATTTCTTCCGGGCGACGGTATTCTCAGGGTTACCCGCAACCTGGGACTGAAGGAGCCCTATACCTATGCAGGCCCCCTGCAGAGGGGGGACATCGCCGGTGAGTTGGCCTACTACCTCACCGTCTCGGAACAGGTCCCCTCGGCCCTGATATTGGCCTTCGAAACCAATGACTCCGCTATTATCCGGGTATCCGGAGGACTTCTCATTCAGACCCTTCCCGATACGCCGCCCGGGGTCATCGAGCTTGTAGAGGATCGTGTACGCAATCCACGGCTCTCCCTTGCCGACCATCTTGCCTCCGGCAACGATATCTATTCCTATGCCATGGAACTGCTGGACAATGCACCTCTTCATCTGCTGCAATCCCAGCCCCTGACCCTGTCCTGCCGCTGCAGCTACGATATGCTCAGGGGAGTTCTCTGCACCCTTCCCCGCAGCGAGCTGGACAGCATGATCGAGGAGGGGGGAAATACGGAGGTGGTCTGCACCTTCTGCAGGGAAAAGTACCTCTTCACGGCGGATGACCTCAGGGAAATGCTTCCCTCACAGTAAAAAACGGTTTGACATTGTCCGAAGGGGGTTTGATAATCACCGGATGCGTTCGGGAATTATCCTGACGTCCGTCCGTTCCATCCCGGAGATCATGGTCATTGCCACGGGAGACAGGCAGAGTTTAATTCGACCCGCAAGGAGCACATTTGATGGCAGAGAGCAGCAAATACCGTTTAGAGACCCTGTGCCTTCACGGGGGACAGCAGCCGGATCCCTCGACCCTCTCCAGGGCCGTACCGGTTTACCGCACATCCTCCTTCATCTTCCGGGACGTGGAACACGGCGCCAATCTCTTCAGTCTTCGGGAGAGCGGCAACATATACAGCCGTATCATGAACCCCACACAGGATGTTCTGGAAAAACGGATCGCCCTGTTGGAAGGGGGCGCTGCCGCTCTGGCTCTTGCATCGGGGACCTCTGCGGTGTACAACACCCTGATCAACATACTGAAATCGGGGGATGAGTTCATCACCGCCAACAATCTCTACGGCGGCACCTATACCATGTTCGACAGCATACTTCCCCAGTTCAACATCCGTGCCCGTTTTGTCTCCCATGACCGGCCGGAGGACTACGAGAAGGCTGTAAACGAGAAAACCCGGGCCATCTACATTGAAACCATCGGCAATCCCTCACTGGGATTCACGGACATTGAAAGAATATCGGAGATAGCCCAACGCTATAAACTGCCGCTCATCGTCGATTCCACTTTCACTCCCCCCTGCCTGCTGCGTCCCATCGAGCACGGGGCCGACATCGTCATCCACTCCCTCACCAAGTGGCTGGGTGGACATGGCACGGCCATAGGGGGTATCGTCGTCGATGCCGGCCGCTTCGACTGGACAGACGGCCGTTTCACCCTGTACAATGAACCTGACCCCGGATATCACGGCCTCCGCTTTGCCCATGATCTGGGAGAGCTCAATCCCCTGGCCTTCATCCTCCGCCTGAGACTCGTACCGCTGCGCAACCTGGGGGCCTGCCTTTCCCCCGACAACTCCTGGATATTCCTTCAGGGACTGGAGACCCTCTTCCTGCGCATGCAGCGTCACTGCGATAACGCCCTGGCGGTGGCCCGCTTCCTTCAGGAGCACCCCCTGGTCAGCTGGGTGCGCTATCCTGGTCTGGAAACAGATCCGGCCTATCCCGTGGCAAGCCGCTACCTGAAGCACGGCTACGGGGGAATGGTGGTTTTCGGCATTAAGGGGGGATATGACGCAGCGGTCAAACTGATCAACAGCATCGAGCTGTTTTCCCATCTCGCCAACGTGGGGGATGCCAAGAGCCTCATTCTGCATCCCGCCAGCACCTCGCATTCCCAGCTGACAGCGGAGCAGCAGCTGGCGGGCGGCGTCACACCGGACCTCATTCGGCTCTCCATCGGAATCGAACACATTGACGATATCCTGGCGGCCCTGGAGCAGGGTTTCAGAAACGTCACATCCTGAAAGGTGCGTTATGACAAGGAGCAAATCCGATTCGGCGATAACAGGTCTCGGCCGCACTGAAGTGCGGGAACTGGGCCCCCGGCATCTGGGCCTGATTAAAAGACGCAAGAGCCGCATCATCATGAAAGACGGTGAAAAGTTACTCCTTGAAATTCTAAACCTGCGCCGTCACCATCCCGATGCCAGGATGTCCCTTCTGACCAATGCCCCGGTCTGCAGCAAAACCCGTGCTTTCCTGGCGGAAAAGGGCATTGACATCCTCCCTCTGGGGGATTCCTGAACCATGGACAGCCTGTTTTCGATGACCTCACCGGATGCGGCGCTGCAATAAAACGTAATCAGGCGAGAAATAACCCGGCATACGCGGAAGGAAATCGACCATGACCTCAAAACAGGAAGCGGAAACCTGTGAATTCCTGAAAACCCTGGACCTCTTCTCACGCCTCGACGGGGAGGAGCTCAAGACAGTGGCACGCCTGAGCCAGATGGCGAATCTGCCCCGGGGCACTGTGATCTTCCGTGAGAATGAATACAGTCGCGTCCTCTATGCCGTAAGGGAGGGGGAGGTCCTTATCACACAGCATAATCAGGATGAAGACGATGTCTCCCTGGCTCAGTACAATCCTGGGGATGTCTTCGGCGCAATGGAGATGTTTCAGAACATTCCCCGAAGGGCAACGGCCATCACCATGAAAGACACCCTTCTGCTGGAGTTCCCCTTTAAAAACATCACCTTCCATGCCCTGCTGGTGGACCACCCGCACATCGTGGCTCAGATCTTTTTCAAACACCTAGCCTCGGTTTCCCGACGTTTCCGGCAGGCCCACAAGATGATCAAGGAGAAAGAGCCCTGGATGCAGAATCTCCGGCGGGAACTCCATACCGACAAACTCACCGGCCTGCCCAACATGATATTCCTCAGGGATGAATATCAAAACCGTCTTCCTGAGCTCGGCGGATGCACATCCCTGCTCATGATCAAACCGGACCGCTTCAAGGACTTTAACGACCGTTTCGGCCATGAGGCGGGGGACAAGCTCCTTATGCTGATGGCCATCTTCCTGGAATCCACACTCCGTATCAACGACATTCTTACACGCTACCGGGGCGACGAGTTCACTCTCCTTCTGCCCGGAACCGAACAGGAGCAGGCCATCGCCCTTTCTCAAGAGATCGGAGAAGCGCTTTACGACATGGATATCACCGAGATCACCGGGGGACGCGCCTGGCGGCTGACCGTCAGCATGGGACTGGGAAGCTATCCCGCCGAGGGAAAGGACATCAAGTCCCTCATCGACACGGCCTACGAGAGGCTTTATCAGGCCTGGCGCATGGGAGGCAACCGTCTCATGACTTCACAGGAATCACCCACTGAATGACTCCCAGCCGGAATTGTGATTGCCTATTCTTTCCATCAGGAAAATGATGATCGCCGTTCCATGAACAAATTCTGACAGGGTATTTCCCATGAAACTGCGCCCCCTCTTCGGCAACCGAGATTTTCTGCTCTTCCTGACCGCCCTGATCCTCTGTGGTTTCTCCCAGAGCCTGGTGGATTCCACCTTCAACAACTTTCTCAACGAGACCTTCGCCCTGAACAATCTGCAGAGGGGGGTATTGGAGCTGCCCCGGGAGCTGCCCGGGTTCCTGGTCATCTTTGTCTCGGCCCTGCTTTTCTTCCTGAGCCCCCGGAGACTGGCCGCTGCTTCCCTGCTGCTGGCCTCCGTGGGCATCATCCTGACCGGTCTTTTCTCCTCCAGTTTTTCGGTGATGCTCGTCTGGCTCTTCATTTTCAGCACAGGACAGCATCTCTTCATGCCTCTTAACGCCAGCATCGGTATGGAGTTTGCCGCCGAGGGGAAGACCGGGAGCCGTCTGGGCCAGCTCAGCGGTGCGATGAACCTGGCGGCCATCGCCGGGAGCTTCACGGTATTCCTCGGCTTCCACTTTCTGGATCTGCGTTTCCGGGGTTCCTATATCCTGGCAGCGGGGGGATTTTTCCTTGCCTTTCTCCTCCTGCTGATGATGAAACCCGACGAGCCGCATCCGGCTCGGGCTCGCTTCACCCTACGCAGGGAATACGGTCTCTTCTACTGGCTCAACATTCTCTTCGGCACCCGGAAACAGATATTCCTCACCTTTGCACCCTGGGTCCTGGTAACGGTTTTCAGGGAAAAGACCGAGACCGTGGCCACCCTGCTGACCCTGGGCGGCATCATCGGGATCTTCTTCAAGCCCCTGCTGGGCCGTGCCATCGACAGTCTTGGTGAAAGGACCATCCTGATGCTGGAAGCCGTTCTTCTGATATTCGTCTGTCTGGGCTACGGTTTTTCCAAGTTTCTCTTCACCGAAACAACGGCCCTTTATGTTTCCTGCGCCTGTTTCATCATGGACCAGCTGCTCATGTCTGTCAGCATGGCCCGGGCCACTTACCTGAAAAAGATCGCCGTTAAGCCGGAGGACATCTCCCAGACTCTCACGATGGGGGTTACCATAGACCATATCTTCTCGATCTCGATAGCCCTCGTAAGCAGCTACATCTGGAGCCGTCTGGGCTATCAGTACATCTTTCTCCTGGGGGCCGTCATCGCACTGGTCAATCTCTTTTCCGCTTCCCGGATATCCTTACCCTCCACAGGATCGGCTCCCCGCCTGTAACCCCTCTCGTTTCTGCTTGATGTTTCCGCGCTGAGGGTTCATATTCAGGGTTAAAAGAGGATTGCAGAGAGGTATCCCTTTGTCCCGAAAACCGACGAACCGCGGTGCCCGAAACGCCGCTTTTATCTACAGCCTCCTTACACCCTCCCTTCGCACGGGGCTGCTGAACCGCCTGAACCCCCGGGAAACCGCCCTGCTCAACCATGGCCTCGAAGAGATCCCATTCCTGAACCACAAACAGAAGCTGAGCATACTCTACAGTTTCATCAGGGAGATGAGGGCGAGGGAAGCGGACCGTCAGCGCCTTCTGGATCTATCCCTGGCCCTG
>CALCJG010000361.1 GCA_937967705.1 uncultured Spirochaetia bacterium | reverse complement strand
CCGCGTTGACATCCATAAATCGGGCCGAATCCAGATAGGCGTCGTGCTTGGAGTAATTGGTTTCGGTACCGTAAAGGGACCAGTCCCGATCTTCCATGGACCCGGTCTTTGCATTGATGCCGGACCAGAGCCCTCCGTTGAGACAGAGGCGCTGCGCCAGTCGAATCTTTATCTGGGTTCCGGCGTAATAGAGGGGTTTGATATCCCAGTCCAACTGGCTGATGAGACTGCCGCCGGAACTGTAGGCCTTTTCAAGCACCTTGCCGCTCTCCCGGCCCGCATCCAGACTGAGGGCGATTTGTACAAGGCTTGTCCCCTCCCCGTGAGCCGTTTCATCCGGCAGGGCGTGCAGGGCCTGCAGCCCCGACGGGCAGGCCATGAGTGCCAGTAAAATCCAGAGGAAGAAACAGCGCACGGAAATCACCCCGAAAGCGGAATAATCCCCCGACCTTACGGGCAGGGGATTTTCATCCTACCTTATGTTGTGATTGTTGGCAACCAGGAAAATTAAAGATTAAAAACCTCACCATCAATGGTTACAGTCCCGCTGAAGGTGGTTTCATGAGTAGTCAGATCCTCGGTAAAAACGGAGTTAAAGATATAGGTTCCGGCGTATTCCCCTCCGGCGACCGTTATCGTACCGGCAGTGCTAAACTCGAAGAGCACCGGATGATGATACAGGGGATCAACCTTCCCCGGAGCCCCGCTGTAAACCGACCGGAGATTGATGACAAGATTTCCGGCGATACTTCCGTACATGGAGTAGTCCGTAAAGGTAAAGGTAGTCCTGATGTCCAGATCGCCGTCATTATCGGTATCATATTCCGTGATGCTTCCTCCCGAACCTGTGCAGTCGAGATAGCTGGTCGTAAAGCTTATTCCGTCCAGGTTATAGCTGTAATCGACAGAACGGCTCCCGCCGGAACCGGCGTCTTTGTTCACCGGATTGCCGGTTTCAGACATGGCCTCTGCAAATTCCCGGGCAAAATCCAGCTTTGACCTGGGTCCGGATTTGTCTTCACCGCCATTACAGCCCATCACAAGGAAGGCAAGGGAATAAACCGCACATAATGCAATACGCCCAAAGAAATTCATAAACCACCCCCCGAAGAGAATTTCATGTAGACCCGGACACCAAGGAGAGCTGACGTCTATTCTGTATTTGTGGCCGGAATAATACCATAATTATACATTTTATGTCAAGCAAATATTCCCCTGTATTCATTGATAATTGCCGATGATTTGATCCGCCGTCCGGATTCCGTCCACGGCGGAACTGACGATGCCGCCGGCATACCCGGCCCCCTCCCCGGCGGGATAGAGTCCCCGGAGGGAAACCGACTGGAGGTCTCCGCCCCGGACCACCCTCACCGGCGATGAGGTTCGGGTTTCGGCGCCTATCAGAAGGGCCTCGGGGCCCGCAAACCCCCTCATCTGCCGGTCGAAGCGCCGCAGGGCCTGGCGCAGCTCCTCAACGATCCAGGCAGGGAGATACTCCGAAAGCCTGGAGGCTCTGACCCCGGGGCGATAGGAGGTTTCGGGAAATCCCCCGCCTCCCCGGTTCCCCAAGAAACCCGGGACACTCTCGGCTGGGGCAACGAATCCCCCGCCCCCCGCCCGGTAGGCCGCCCGCTCCAAATCCCGTTGAAACGCGATGCCCTGGAGGGGGTCAGAGCCGAAGTCCCCGGGGCGCACCGTGACCACCAGGGCCGCGTTGGACCGGGGGAGATCCCTGCCGGAATAGCTCATGCCGTTGACACAGAGCCCCTCCTCTTCCGAGGAGGCGTTGATGACCTCCCCCCCGGGACACATGCAGAAGCTGTAGACCCCGCGCCCCGTCCGGGGATCGTTCCAGGCCAGGCGGTACTCCGCCGCTGGCAGGGGCAAGGCAAGCGCCGCCTTCCCGTACTGGATGAAGCTGATCAGCTCCGCCGGGTGCTCGATTCGGGCCCCCACCGCGAACCCCTTGGCCTCGAGGGCGATGCCCTGCCGGCGGAGCATGGCATAGACATCCCGGGCGGAATGGCCCGAGGCCAGCACCACGGCATGAGCCCGACACTCCCGCCCGGAAGCCGCAACAAGACCCGCTGCCCGGTCTCCCTCCCGGAGGATGTCTGTCACCCTTTCCCGGAAATGCAGGGCAGAGCCCGCCGAGAGGAGTGACTGCCGGATGTTTTTCAGGATGGTGATGAGGCGGTCCGTGCCCACATGGGGTTTGGCCTCGTACAGGATCTCTTCGGGGGCGCCCATCTCCACCATCTTCCGAAAGAACCAGTCGGCCTCGGGCCGGTGCGTGCGCGCCGCCAGCTTGCCGACAGAATAGGTCCCCGCGCCGCCCTCGCCGAAGAGGACGTTGCTCTCGGGATCGAGGCGCCCCTCGTTTTTCAATCTCGCCACATCGTC
>CALCJG010000360.1 GCA_937967705.1 uncultured Spirochaetia bacterium | reverse complement strand
ACGATTTAATTCCTCTGATTTCCTAAACCCGAAAAAGGAAAGGATCTTCTCAAGCATCGAAGGCCCCTTCTCTTCTTCCTTTTCATTTTTCCCAACATATACCGTTTGTTGATGGCCTTTCTTGTTGATAATCACCTTCTTTTGGAGCCTGGTGACATCCTTCTTGCCGGCAGCCTTCAGGAGAGATGAAAGCCGATCAATTACACTGGGTTTTTCATCAGATTCGCCGAAGAGGTTCATATCAATATCCCTTGAAAATCAATTGGTTTATCATACCTTGCCTTCGCCTTCAGGAGATCTCCCTGCCCGGTCCCGGCCTTTTCCAATCCGGAAAAATGATCAATAATGGGGCTTCTCTTGTTGGACTGCAGTGGCATCACAACACCAACGGTTTTTCCCTTACTCTGGACAATCACAGGACTTGTACCTCCTGTAATCAGAAAGACCGCATCAGGATAGTGCTCTTTAAAGGTGCTGAGATAATCACTGTTGACACGGATCATTTTATCGCCATCGGTGAGAACACTACTCCACGAGCCTGTATTTTCTGATTTATGAGCCCCAACGATCTTGGCGGCTTTATCGGGGATCTCTTTGGGTATGATGTTTTTCCATGTCTCGCTGGCATTGCTTCCACCAGTTGTATTTTTTACATCTCGCTCTACGTTTTTAATAGCCAATGCCCTGGCCTTTTCTCTATCCTGTTTGCTGTCAACATTATTCATTTTGGCTCTCATGATCCTGTCTGTCTCATGGTTGACAAGGGTTTTCATGTTGTCGTCAAAATACTTACTGAGCTTCTCCGGATCATCCATAATGAGAAATGAACCGTCTGTCATTACACCCTGTTTTAGAAGCTTTTCGTCACACAGATACTTTTTCTTCAGGGATAAGGTCCCATGGCTGGGGCGAACTGCGTTCTTGTGATTTGACGTTTTTTCAAGGATTGTTTTCTCATCTCCCCTCATGAGTTCGCCCTCGATGCCGTCTGAAGTATATTCCTGACCTGGCTGAACTTTGGAGGGATCAGAAACCCTTAAGCTGTTGAACCGGTCCTCTTTTTCCTTATTCAGTTTCTCTTCTTTCATCCTGGATTTGTGACTGGAAATATCAGACTTGATCTTCCCGGCCACAACCGCAGCGGTCCTGCTGGACAGATTGGGCAGGATATAACGCCCTAACTCTTTGTCGTTCCTGAATAGAACATATTTATTGTACTTATCATTCCGGAGGCGATATATCTCCCCATTCTTTGCCTGGTAATAGTAATCCCCTGATTTGTCGTCCTTTTGGATTGCGTTTAAGATGGAAGATGAAATTTTCTCATTTACATCCTTTTTCTGCTTTGAGAGTAATTCAGATACAGGGTCCCCCTTTACCTCTGGGACCTCCCTTTTATCGCTGTTATCTGGATTAGCCTCTCTTTTCGCTGCCAGACGCTCCGCTACAACTGATTTTCCAAAGGAAATAAATGCACTATAATCTTCTTTGGCATTTGGCTTGGATTCTAATTTCTGAATATGATCATAAATATCTTTATTCGATTGATCGAGCCAAATATGCCAATTATTCCTTGTTGCTATTCTTCGTATTTCCTCTGAATACTGCATATCTTTATCTGGAAGTGCTGCAAAATCTTCGGACCATTTTTTATCAATATCAGTGTCACTACCGTCACTACTGTCACTACCACTTCCTTTTCCCGACCTATCCTTGGTTTTCTTACTGTATTCCTCCCGCAAACGCTCTTCATAATTCTTCTTCCATTTGCCATCAGACATATAGAGTTTTTCAAATTTCTCATCACCCATCTGTTTTCTCAGCCGGCCCTCTACACCTTTGGCGTAAGCTTCAAAAGATTCCAGATTATCTTTGCCTTCTCCCTCCGGCTTTTCTCTTTTGTCTGCCCCACGTTCGGCCTTGATCTTTTCCAGGTATTCGATAAATTCATGGTCCTGGCGATCCATTTCTTTTGTTCCAAGCCTGTTTAATACTATTTCAATTTCTTTATTTATCTCATCGATTGATTGATCGAGCCATACACCCCATCCGTATTTCTTCGCTATTTGAGCCGCTGTCTCACCGCCCTTCCCCTCCGGCATTGTTTCGAGGTTGTCAGGGGATACTTCCCTCAATATTTTTTCAGCTCTTACAAATTCCTGGTAAATTGAATTGATATTGGTATCAGTCCTCAGTTCACTCCTTAATCCCTTGTGCTCTTCCAGAAAAGGCTTAATTTGTGACTCATATAGCTTTTTAAGACGATCCAGTGGTATCTCATAATTATTGAGCTTGTTCCTCATTGTATTGATTGTTGTTTTATCAAGAAACTTCAGGTCGGGAACTGTGAATTCGGCATCCTTTGAATTGTTATCATTCCCCGTACTACCATAAATCCCGGCTATCTTTCTCATGATCGCCAGAGAAAAAGAGCTTTTCTGTTTCTCTCCTCCAGAGCCGGAAGTCTTTTTCTCGCCCCCCTTGGAGCCTCCCCCGGCCCCACCCTTCCTTTCAGCGGTGATCCTTTTATCCCACTTTTCCTTGTTACTCAAATACTCATTCAGATGATTGACAAAGGCTTCAAGGCTAACACCGTCGAGCTGGTCCTTATGCTTGATGTATTCTTCCCGGCCCTTCTCCTGGGCAGCCTTATCGCTTTTCAGACCAAAAAAACGAAGTATCCCTGCAAGGATTCCCTCGCCCTTCTCTTCGCCAACCTTTACCCATTTGGTTGTCCTATGACCCCGTTTGTCAATAACCTGCTTTTTGACAAGTTTGGTCGTATCGAGTTTTCCGGCCTTGATGAGTGATTTTAATCTGCTGATTTCATCCATGAGATCACCTTAATATTTTGATTCTTTTCTTAAACAAACCCCGCTTGGATTCTTTTCCATGATCCCTTACAACCCGTGCCTTGAATAGATTCCCATTCATATAGAAAAGGCTGAAAGCTTTCTGGATACCGCTTTCCTGGGAGTATTGTACATTCCCGAGTAGCATCTGGGCATAGCTGGCGATCTGCTCCGGGACCCCCGGGATGACTTTCTTCCGGGATTCGAGATTCTTTCTCTCCTCATCGATATACGCATCCTTCCTCTCGATGATATCCTTGATCTTCGCATTGATATCATCGATTTCCTTGTCGAGCTTGGCGACCATCTCTTCAGCATTGGCCGATCCCATCTCAGCAAGCTTACGGGATAATGTGGACGTTGACTCATTGATGCGGTCAATTTTCTTGCGCTTGCTATCTCTCCATCCCTTTTCCCGGTTATATCGATCCCTTTCCCAGTCGAGTTCGTAATCCTCCTTACGTTTGATCGCCTTTAATTCGTCCTCGGTTTCCTTCGGCATGGCTTTAATATCAGCCTTTATCTCATCCATTTTCAGGGTATGAGCTTCCATATTCTTATCATGCTGGGCGATCTCTTCCTGCAGTCTCGGGATCTCCATTTCATTAGCCGTAATCTGCTTCTTGATGTTGGTGATACCATCCCGGATGATCCGCTTTTCAAGCTTCTGATCGTTGAGCTTTTCCGTTTCGAGCTGAATCCTGAATTCAGCCTTTTTCCTGGGGTCTTTGATAAGATCAAACTTTACCTCTTTGGGATCTATCTCCCCGGCATCCATTTTGTCACCGTTGAAATTGTGGATCTCGGCAAATCGGCTCTTCTTCTCATCATGCTTTTGGTACATCACAGAATCGATACTATCATGGATGCAAGGTGTGATAACATGGACATTTTCCTGCCGGTTCCCCTGCCTCCATGCCCGTCCTTCGAGCTGCACCGTTTCGCTGGCGTTCCATCCCAACATGAGATTATGCAGGAAGGCAGTATTCCCGTTGAGATTGACACCTTCCATGATCGTTTTACTGCCGATGACGACCTTGATTTTTCCGTCAGGATCGTTAAAATCCTTCATAATCGCTTCGATCTTTTCCGCTCCGGCCTCTCCGGACATACTGCCTGAGATTGTTGCGATGGCGTCCTTTGGTATACCATTCTGGGTCATATATGTGACTACATCATTATATTTCTCTACCCCTTCCGGCATATAAAGAATATGGCCCAGATCAGGACGGTTCTTGTAAATCTCCGCTGTCAATCCGCAGGAGAAAGACAGCTTGGGACTGTCCTCAACAAGCCTGAAGGTCTGGTCCTGAACATCTCCATGGAATTTATCGAGTTTGTGAGCCACAAGAGCCGGCGACAATGTGGCCGAGCGAGAATTTCCGATCCCCTTCAGGACCCCTCCCTTTTTCATTTCTTCATGATCCATCATTCTCTTTGCTTCACCTTCAAGGATCTGCGCCAGGACAGGATTATTCGGCAACTCAACCATGTGTTCATACTTCTTCGGCCTCTTTATCGCCTCGTAGCCGGCCTTTTTGTTGATGTCATCAATCCCCTTGAAATCGATATATTCCTTGATGAGCTTCTGCAGCGCTCCGACATTGTGGAATTCCTTGATGACACCCTTTTTAACAATCTGGCCCGTATGAGATACCGCCCATTCGTCCTGAACCCTGGCGAAAGCGGAAAGGAATTCATTGACATTGTAAAGGCCCATATCCTTCAGTCTATCACGAGCCATGAGAGAAAGCATGTTGTATATTTCCAACGGGCTATTGGTAAAGGGAGTGGCCGTCAGTAAAAATACATTTCTACCATCGTTGATCTTCTGAATATGCTGAGTAAGCATGAACATCTTGGCGGCCCGAGCGCTCGTCGATCCGGTAACAGTCGAATATTCGTTTGAAACCTTCCCTCTTCCGCCGCCTTCTTCCTCCATGTCAGCACGACCGAAAACATTCTTAAAATTGTGAGCTTCATCACAGGTAACATGATCAAACCCCAGGTCCTCGAAGAAGATAACATCGTCTTTGACCTTGGCCCCTTTTCCGGCCATAGTCTGAAGGCGCTCCTTTTCGCTTTCCGATTCTCGCTTCTTCAAATCGATGTTGAAAGGATTCGCCATAACATCCTGAATGTCCTGGGAGAGACCAATCAAGGTATCGTCCTTGAAAGTAGCGTTATCAAGAGCCTGGTATGTCACGACCGAAAGACTCCCATCCTCGATGTCAGGCATATTGTCCTTATTAAAGCCTCGAAGGTTCCCCAGGTCATTGACCTTCAGATCGGGGAAAAGGTCCCGGATTTCTCTCAGCCAGTTTTTATATGTGCTCTTGGGAACCATAATAACCGGCTTTTTAGCTCTTCCGAGCTGTATCTGTTGGACCGTTGAAAGGATTCCTGTCAAGGTTTTTCCTACACCCACTTCGTAGGCCAGTAATCCAGATCCCTTATTACACAACCTGGCGACGCCTTCAAGCTGAATGTCCTTAACAACCAGCTCCTTCCCCTTGAAGGTTTTAGACAGGCCCGAAACAAAAACGGGGATCTGTGAGGGATCGGGGTCAACATTATCATTGAACCGGTCATTGAATTTCCGCTCAAATTCCTCTTTTAGCTCCCCTCCAAGACCTTCCTGAACGAACCTATTAAAAAGCCTCTCGGCATTGTCTCTCCGTTTCGCTCTAACCTGGTCAACGAATTCCTTATCCTCATGCCGTCCCTTCTTCCTGGGCTCCCTATTTACATACTCAACGATATCATTCCACTCGATACCACCGGTCAGATCATGGGGTGTTGCCCCTCCATTATACTGGGTCCCCCTCCAATTTGAATCTACACCACACCAATCCCAGAAAACATCCAGGAGAGAGCGTCCCCCATTCCCTTCTTCGTCCTTGGTCGAATCAAACACAAAATCCCTGGCAAAACTGGAAATAGGGGAAAGGGTGATCTCCTTCGTGGTTTTCTTCGGCGGCTTGGTTTTTTCCAGTAGTTCTTTCTGCCGTTTATACTGGTCCTCACCGTATTTTTCGATGATGACATCTTTTTCCTTTTCGAGCTGGGCGAGTTTTTCAGAGATCTTCCCACTGGCATAATTGGCGTTATGGTAAAACTTCCCGTCGAGGTAACATACTTTCTGCTGGTATTCCTTATTCCAGGGGATGAAGCCCATATCGAGGGATGTGTCCGCCTTGGTGTGTTTCCAAATACGGATATCAGCCTCATTGAACTGCTTCCCGTATTTGGCGACGAATTCTTCCAGGCTATGAGTTTCCCTTGATTTATTTATGATCTCGGAAATGGCTTCTTTTGATTTTTCAGATTCCTTGATGATCCGCTCTCGTTGCTTTGCTTTTTTCTCATCCTCTCCGGACCACTCTTTCCGCTTCCTGAGTTCAACTTCCATTTCCCTCAGATTACCCTGTGCTTCTTCTGTCGCCTCTCCGGATGAGATTTTATTGTTCAACTGCTTGTAAAACTTCTTCAGATTGTATGTCGAAACATCGTTGTATTTGGTCTTTTTGGTAGCCTCATCAAGCAACTCCTGCAGCGCTTCGACCTTCGCCATATCGACAATCGTATCGCCCTTTTCAGCTTCCAGGGCGGCTTCGAGCTGCTCTACCGTGTCGTCCTCATGAGACATTTTATAATTTGCTTTGTCCTCGGCATGGATGAGCTTTTTAGCATTATCATTTCCCATGAGCGCCAGGGAGATGTTCCTCTTGGCCTCTTCAGAAAGGGTACGCTCTCCCATTTGGACGGTTTCGGTCAGCTTAATTGCGTTGATAACGTCATCAAAGGTCTGGCCTTCTTTAAGAGCTACATACCGCTCTGGACCATAGGGTCCTGTCCTGGTTGATTCCACTCCCAGGATGTTCTCGGAGTTATCCTTGAAATAGTTATCATCGAATAGCCACTCGGGGTTTTCGTTTTTTTCCTTCCGGATGATTATGATATCAGTCCCTACCCCAGTGGTAGAAAAGGTCCCATTCGGAAGGCGATAAGCGGCCACAAGACGGCCTTTTTTGGCGATCTCCTCTTTGACCTTGCTGTTCTGATTTCTGAGAAATCCGGAGGGAACGACCATCGCCAGGACCCCGCCTTCTTTGAGGGTATCGAGGCCCCGATCAATAAAATACTCGTGCATCTGGGTATGTCCCTTTCCCTCACCCATTCCTTTCCATTTTCCTTCATAGGGACGATACGGAGGGTTCCCGATGACAACATCGTACTTGTCCCCCTTGTATTCCTGCTGATGAATCCGTCCATCCTTGAAGAAAAGCTGCTGGAATTCCCCCTCGATGATTTTCGCATCCGGATTGAGGATTTTACATATTCTGGCCGCAATGGGGTCAGGCTCTACCATATCAAAATCGACATTCATATCGAAACCGAACCGCCCGGTCCCCGCTGCCGGCTCCAGAGCCTTGACTTTCCCCTTCCCTGTTGATTTGTAGTGATTGGCGAGTTCCCAGACCTTGTTTACAACATTCTGGGGTGTGTAGAACTGATCGAGTATGCCCCGGCCTTCTTTTTCGATCCCGCCGGCCCCCTCGTAAAGCTTTAATATCTCTTTTTCTTCTGCAGTAATATCACTGTCTGCTTTTTTGAGGATCTCCATGCACTGAGCACGGATATCCTTGATTGCCTTAACCCCTAATCGCCCAGTGTTGTCCCGAGATCCGCCTCCAGGTCCGCTGCCACCGAATACAGATTCGTTTCCGTGATCGGTAACTTGTGCATCTTGCACAGCGAGACTAACTTCTGCTTGAGCGCTTCCTGGTTCATTCGTGACAGTCTGGGAAAGTGTTCCTGCTCCAGTGTCAACTGAATCTTGCCGATGTTCATCTTTACTCTCCTTCAATCCCCCATACAGTCCATGGAGGAATTTCATTACGCTTAGATTATACTTATTGCCGGTTTTGGTATCAACACCTTTACCGCCTCCACCGGTCTTTTTTTCCTTCTCACCTTTTGAGCCGCCCCCTCCGGTTCCTCCCCCCGTCTTACTCCTGGAGAAGAAGGCATCCCACCGGGCTTTATTCTTGAAATATTCGAGGAAATGGTTTGTCCAGTCGGCGACTGAGATCCCGAATTTATCCTTGATGCCATGCTTATTATACTCCTTCCTGGGGACCTCCTTGGCTGCGAGGCCCTTGAAAAAACCGGCAATAAGGCTCCAAATTGAGCCCTTATCCTCCTCCTCTTTTACCAGGCGGACCCACTTAGTCGTCCGCTTTCCTCTTTTATCGATGATGGTTTTCCTGGTGAGCTTAGAAGTATCAATTTTCCCGGCTTTCAATAATCCCGATTTTTCAAGCAGTTCTTTTAACGCCATTGGTTTCCTCTGTTGCTGGTTTATTCTGATCTTCGTGCTTTAACCACGATTTGAATTCATCAATGTCCATGGAGACAATAGAGCCTATCCCCCTCCAACCGGGAGAATAGTTCTTCAAATAGCCGGCCCTGGCCTCTTCCTCTGTACCGAAACCAATCATGACCTTATGCTCATCGAAATCACCGGTTTCCGGATCTACCTGGTTTATGACATACACCATGGGGCTTTCCAGGTCATTTCCGATGAATACATCGACGTGATCCTTATCGGCCCCAGTAGTCCTGTTGAAATACCCATAGTCAAACGCAATCACACTCTTCCAGGGAGTGCCGTTCTTATCCACTCCCGAGCGGTAGGACCCCCGGGGATTTTCAATGGTAACGGCCAGGCCATTCCAGTAAAACCTGGCTTTCCTATAATTTCCGGCCCTTTTCTGGGCTTCGGTAGGATCGGTATCAACCTTCTTTCCCAGCTCCCTGATGAGCTTTGCGGTTACGATACCGTTTTTGATTGATTTGATTAAACTGGTTAAAAGAAATTTGCTTTTCTGTATTTCTTTGTTATTTGGATTCTCCCAAATAATTTTATATTGATGATGAGAAATCATTAATTCCAGTCGTTTTTGCATAACATCAAATGAGGTGATTGGGTAAATATTGTCTTTTCCAATACCTATATATACTACTCTATTATGCTTGTACCTCTTTATATACACTTCTTGTATTCGTCCTCTTTTTGGCTGAGCATCGTGAAGAATGAGACTTGGATTTTTTAATGTATCATAAATTAATCGAAATTTTTTAATTCTGCTTAATACCTCTTGACTTTCTAACGATAATTTATTAATTTCATTATAGGTCCTTGTTCCCAATCCCTGGGCTTCGTGCCCTAAAGCGTATAATGGGCTTTGAGGGAATAAGGACCTTTTCATTACATCATCACGATCATTTATTAAATCGAACTTGAATTGTTTATCGTGAAATATTTTATGAAGCCCCATTAAGTGAAAAAAACTACGCTCATCAATTATTATTATTTTCCCTCTTGGATCTGTTATCTCGTTATTGTGAAAATTCTTTTTATACAAGTCTACAAGATCGCCAACTGACATTCTCAACACTTCAGCTTCATCAAGGATGTCGGGTTCTTCACTCTTTTTTATACTATTCAGTTTCTCAATAGTAAGCACTCGATTGTCTTTAGTATTTCTTTCATCATCCTTATCCTTTGCTGATCCACTATTGCTATTACCATCTCCATTTCCAGAATCATCGCCGCCTTTTCCCCCACCACTTGCCGGGACAGGGACATGTTCTTTTGATATCTCTTTGGATTTCCCTTTTTCCTCAACCCGGCCTTGTTGCTCTTCTCCCGAACTCTTTACCGGCTTCACCCAGACCGTCTGCCGATGCCCCTTTGAGTTTACGATCACCTTCCGGACAAGCTTTCCCCGATTAATTGCTTTCATGAAAGGGATATCCACCATTCCTTTCCGGAGAATGACTGTCCTCCCCTTCAGAGGCCCCTGGTCCACCAGGATAAACTCCCGGCCCCCTTCCTGGACAAGAAAAGTATGATCAATGTTATAATCAAACCTTATATCCCCCTGGGGCTCCTGGATCGGGAACCTGGCTTTTATAACCTTCGGATTGTCCCCCGCAGCAACACAATACCGGATTTCTTTGTCAAGGCTGTTCAAGTAGCCGGCCAGGATGTCCTCACTCGCTTTCCATTCTCGGCTGATTTCCTCATCCTGGGCAATCCTGTTGACGATATCCATGAAAAGCTTGTATCCCTCGGGCTCCATCTGGGAGAGGATTTTCCGGTATCCCTCATGAAGCAGTTTGCCTTTCATGAAGTACATATAGATCGTTGCAAACATCTCATCGGCATCCTTCCACCACCATTCCGCTGTATAGATTGCCGAGATATTCCCTTTGTTCCTGGTTTTGTGATATGCGATAAAAGCATCCCGCTCCGCTATTTTTAACCGGTTCGACCAGTATATATGCCCCAACTCATGAAGTATTTCGGTTACGATATCGGTAGGATCATAGACTACGATCTCAGGCCCAACAGTCATTGAGCGGATTTGCTCATTGATTTCTTTCTCGGAAGGTTTCTTGAAGGTAAGAATTACAGGGTGATCCGGCAACCAGGGATCTCCCAGGAAGAGGTCTCCAAGGGCATCCTTGGCCTTCTGTTTTTGGGTTTCCCACTCATCAGGCCAGGAGTCCCTCTCCGGAGTGAAAATAACAAGATCCTCGCCCACCACCCGGACCTGCCCCTGGACGATTACTGCAGGACTATTTCCAAATTCAGAATCGGGTATTTCTTTCAGATCGGTCCCATCAGTGACAATGAGGGAATTAGGGTTTTCCCCCACAACCATTCTGGTTCTCCCAGCAATCTGTATGAAAGCTGGCTGCCCGTCGATTATAGCTTTTCTCAGCTCTTTCGGGGAATAATCCCCATAGGCGATCTCATATCCGTCATCAATAAGAGATCCCCGCAATCCATGGAATGAATTTCGAGTATATGGAAGGAGGTTTTTCGTGATCACACAATTCCTCAAAAAAAGGTATTATATGACCATTAAACTATTGCAAAAAAATAGTCAACCCCCCACAAATGGGGATTTAAGAAAAACTTCGCATATTGCAGTATTTTTTTTGATAAAACGCAATGCCGCAATGCGGTTATTCTTATTTATGTGCCATTTGAATTTAAATACTTACTTATAGAAGGTTAACAAATGATTAATGAAACTACATTATATTACATTTTCAGTACAATATCTCAAACATTAGCCGGTGCAATTGCACTTATGGCGGCATTTATTTTATACAGATTACAGGTACATAATAGTGAATTGGATTATAGAAGTGAAGCTATATGGAAATTATCAAATTCTCATCCAAACATATTCCCTTATGGATTTAATTCAACTGTTTATGACTTGAAAAATATAAAAGATTATCAAGGCATCATAGATGAATGCAACAAAGCTCAACGATTAAATGATGTGCCAGGTGGAAGTCCGACTTCAAAAAATCAAGCTGAAAAGATATTGGATCTTCATAAGAATGAAATGGATAAAATATTAATCATGAAATCAACATCGATTAAAATACTTAAAAAATCAATGTTTTGTACTTTAATAACAATAATTTATTCCGTTGCAATGATATTTGTGACTCCATTATTATTTAATAAATGTATTTATACGGTAAATGCTCCTGCCATAGTATTTTCCATATTAGGAATAATTATGTTTGTATACTGTCTATATACCTATAAAGAAGTTGTTGTTGAAACTCTTGTTAAATGAGATAAATAATACTTTTTGAAGACATTCATAAAATGAAGTTCTAAACATCAAACGTCATATAATATCGCTTAGGTGGAAGGAAAGACACGCGATCTTATTATACTAATCCTAACTTCTTTATGAAATTCTCCGCATGAGTAATGGCATCAATATTCTGTGTTTCCAAAAAGTATATATGTCCACGCATGATTTCGTAAAGTTGTCTTTTCGTCTTTGCCTTTTTGATTTCATCTGTAGGACCAATATCTTGCCCATAGAAATCATGCCAATTTAACATCTCTTCTTTTATCTCTTTAATCTTCATAATTTTATTCCAATTGTGATGTAATTCCTGTTTTGTCATGACTCGAAATGATTGTTAATTTTAATATATTTCAATTGCAAGTCAGAAAATATCTTTCGATACTTCATATACAATCTTGCCTTAATATTATCATCAACACAACTATTTGTCCCTGCGAAATCTGCGGCGGCATTTTGATATTCGGACAAAATCGCTCTCACTTCAGCTAACACTGCATCAGACGAGAGAGGCTTTAATCTATCACACACAAAACACCCATATTCATTATCTTTATCTATTCCATGTTCACATTTCACTATTTCATTCCTCCTTCGTCTATGCCGGGTAATATTATCAGACTTGTGCTCGAAGTTTTTCCGTCGTCTGTTCTAATCGGGTGAGCAACTTCTCTGGGACACGCCCCCGCCTGGATTTATTTGTCTTGCCGGTATCGTTAAGCCATGCTATTAAAGCTTCTGATGCGGTTAGCATTTCAATCACTTCGATCAACCCGGCTGATCTATTGCAATAATGATTTAAAAAATCCAACATGTCCTGTCTATTCAGTTCAATATTCAACTCTCCGATGTCGGAAACCGTTTTGTATTCACCCCGATTTTCCTTAAGTGATTTCTTTGCTTCATCATGAAATGATTGAGCTTTTTTGATAGAGGCGAAATGCTCGGTGTATTCACTATCATCCTTTTTGATGTATGATACTGTATAGATTATCAATTCGTTTTCCTCCTATCAATATCTTAATTACTTATTGATATTTCAAATTATCGAGCAAAATCAACCCTATACTTGGATGACTCGAAAACATCACTTCCATCACGGAGCTGCACCCCATCGTCAAGACACATTTTCCTGCCAGCTTAAGTGTAATCTCCTTAAATTGCTAATCTCAAGTCTCGGCCATCTTTAAGCCCGAAATAGATCTCATCAGGAGTCCAGTATTCCAGCGACTGGTGAAATCTTTCGGCATTGTAGAACTCAAAATACCTTTTTATCCCCTCAATGCACTCAGGAACCGCCGTATAGCCCTTGATGTATATATCCTCGTATTTCAGGCTCCGCCATAGCCGCTCAACATAGATATTATCTTTTGCTCGGCCCCTGCCGTCCATGCTGATGCGAATTTCGTGCTTCTCCAGTAATCCGGTGAAATCATTCGATGTAAACTGACTCCCCTGATCGCTATTAAATATATCAGGGACGCCATAACGAGCTACCGCCTCATTCAATGCCTCAATACAAAACGAAACATCCAGCGTGTTTGACAGCCTCCATGATAATACTTTCCGGCTATATAAATCGATAATTGCCACCAGATACATAA
>CALCJG010000359.1 GCA_937967705.1 uncultured Spirochaetia bacterium | reverse complement strand
GACGGCGCTTCCCTTAAGATTGTCGATATCCGTCTCGTGGGTCAGGTAATAGTAGGTGGCGTTTTTGTCCGTATCGTGCACGCCATGCCCCGCAATCATCAGGACCACGGTATCATCGACCCCCGCCTGCTTCAGAAAGGATGCGGCCTTTTTGATACTCTCCGCAGTGACCTGCTCATTGACATAGGTCCTGATCCGGACCTCGCCGTACTTTTTTCCCATTTTCTGAAAGACCTTCGCAAGGTCCAGAACGTCCTTGTGCGCATACTTCAGGTTGAGATTCCTGTTCTTGTATTCGGACACCCCGAAGCCCAGGAAATAGAGATCCCCCTTCCTCTTGACCTCATGATAAGCCATCATAACCGCCCTGTAGGACTCCACACCGCGTTCATTCACGCAGGAAACCTCGATTTTATTGCTGCCCCCGGTCAGAACGATTTTCTCGCTTAGGACGGCCTTCCGTCCGGATACCGGTTTTCCGCTGTACCCGTAGAGGGGCACTTCATTGACGAACAGATGGTAACTCCGGAGTCGGCAGAGGGGGTCGCTGAGCTGAAAGACCAGTTCCCCCATGCCATCCTTCCCTTTAACATTCCCGGTATACTTGAGAATTTTTACATCCGGCAGACTGAGCTGCCCGGAGAGATCCTTTTCGGTCATCCCGGCCTTCTTTAACCTGCTCAAATAACGCGAATGATAATGCGCGATCACCGCCGCATTGCCCATCTCCAGCCTTCCCAGGATGATATCGGGCCGGTTGTAGTAGAAGGCGAAACGGTCGATGTTGTATGCCTCGTAGCCCTTCACCATGGCAAGGAGCCTCCCGCAATGAGGGGATCCGTCGAAGTAGCCGTCGGGAGTATAGATGATCCAGTCATCCCTGTCCGAGGCCAGGGTGGCCATGCTTTTTGAAGCGATATGATAGAGATGAAGCCGGCTGACGCGGTCCGATCCCAAAAGATATTTCCCGTCACGCGTCAGGGTTTTCATCTTCACGGAGGCATCGGCGAAGGGGATCGGGTCCTGCCGAATCCGTCGGCCCTGCATGTCATAAAAGCTCAGGTAATTTCTTTCGGGATGATAAAATACGATCTCCCGGTCGCCGCGGGTAAAGCAAATCTTCTCTCCCTGATAGTAGTTCGCATCCGCAAAGAGGATTTTAACCAATAGGCCCCTTTCCACATCCCACAGGCTCGTCCCCACCGCATGACCCGTGCCGTCTCCGTAGTAGAGCCTGGCCCGGTGAATCAGCAGTTTCTTTCCATCCGAACTGAACTGTACAGACTCCGCCGGAGGTATCTTTTCGCTTTCCTGAGCAAAGTAGATATGAGGCATTATCCTTTTGATAAGCCTGCCCTCCCGATCCCAGATATCGATGAGATAACCCGACGAAACCGTCGCGATCTGTCTCCCGTCGGGACTGATCCCCAGGCCGGTGGTGTAACCGGTGAGCCTCTTTTTTTCGATCAGTCTTCCTCCTCCGTCGTAAATCATAAGGAATTTCTTCTGAACTACGGCGATTCGGTCCCAGTCCTGACTGATCTCTATGAGTTCCCCCTTGAGCCGCACAAGGACCTTTCCCTGCAGGTTCCAGATTTTCAGATAGTAGAAGTCATCCCCCCTGTCATTTGTCATTTCCATTTTAAAGCGGATCCTTTTACCGTCAGGGCTGTATTCAAATCCGCTGTACTGCTTTCCCCTCCACACGCCCCAGGGATAGGGGCTGTATATCCTGTCCCGAAAGGACTTGATCGGTTTTCCCGACGAATTCAGCAGATGAACTTTAAAACCGGCACAAACGGCGAGTGTCCCCCCATCGGGGCTCAGGGCAATAGCGCTGCTGCCGTCGATTATTTTATTATAGCGGAAGCTGTGCAGGGCCTTCCCGGCCCGGATGTCCCAAAAGGCCATCAGCTCATCGTTTACATTGGCTATGATCCGGCCATTGCCGCTGATTACGCTTTCCCCCAGGACATCCGACATCTCCCGGCTAATGAAACTCTTTAATTTATCCCGGTTTAAATTCCAGAGAATCAGGGTGTTGTACCGCCAGGACTTACTTTTATCAGCACTCTTCCTGTCCTCCTCCTCCTTGATCAACGCCAGGGTCGATTCATCCGGGCTGACAACCGGATAGTCCAGTTTGTCCCTGATAATCTTTCCCAGGAATTTACTGCTGATATTCCTCACATAAGTCAATTGGCTGACTTTCATCAGTCTCCCTGAGTGTATCCTGACGGGCTTGAGGAACGCTGCGGTTTTGCCGTTCTGATTGTAATAGACGCCTTTGAAAGCCGAGGGCGGCAATTTCTTCTGAGGAAGGGTATCCAGGAGTTTCAGCTCCTCATCGTAAATCCGCAGAGGGCCCCGCTCGTTCACAACGGCAATGTAGTTCCCGCCGGATATCAAGATCGCTCCCGTCTTCATCCTCTTCTCCCGTACCGGCCTGCCGTCCAGGGAGAGTACCCTGAGGGGCCCCTCGTTACGGTCGCGGGGCATTTCCACCAGATATTTCCCTTTCAAAAGGCCCGGGGCGAATTCGCAGCCATACCGTGCCGTCCAGGACATCACCTTCTTCGTATCGGCCCCGCCGATGTCCCAGAGGATAACCTCATTGACAAGAAAATTCTCAGAACCCCAGCTCCTGTAGCCGGCAATTCTGCCGCTGTCCGTAAACTGCGCCGCCACGACCCCGGAAGACTTGATCTTTCGGATGATCTTGCCCTTCAAGTCGGCGACGTAGATCATGCACGATTCCCCCGACCTGGTAACCAGAGGGTATGTCCAGAACATCATGTATCGGCTGTCCGGGCTGAATATTATATCGTTTCGGACAGAATCAGCAGTAAAACTCAGTCTTCGAACTTTGACTCCGTGGGCGTTCCATAAATCGACCACGAACCGGGAGGCTGAGTAGTCCCTGGTAGCCATCAGCTTTCCGTCGGGACTGAAGGCCACTATTGCAATGGAATCCCCCTCAGATTGCGACACAAGGCTGAACTGCCTGCGGGAGTCGAACTCCAAGCTCGTCATTTTGGCCGATTTGCAGAAAATAGACTGGCTTATCAGGAGAGAGAGGATCAGAAGGAGACAGCTCCGGTATGGTTTCATCACTTACACCTCGTTATTCTATGGATTCCGCGGAAAGGGAGCGCTGATGGGGCCAGGGTTGCGGATAACGTCCACCCGCGTATGGCAGCCGAAAAAAGCGGCAGAACAATACGGCTGCCGGCTCTTGAGCCTTTATAGGGGCAGGGACGGTCACGCCCCGAGGGCCGTTTATTGGATGTTATATGGTCTCTTTCAAATACTGAACGAATCGCTTCTGATCCTGTTTCTCATCCCGATTCTTTTCAGTCCTGATCTTCTTCTGCGTGTACCGGATGATGATTCGGATAGTTTCCTTGTGCTACACCCATATCTCCTCCGCCTGAAGTCTGTCCCGGCATACCCGCCAGACAGCCTCCCGGACCTTCTTGTCCCTGTTGGAAAAACCTCCCACGAGGGCCCCAAAGGCTGTGGGGGCATCAAGGGGTTTTTTGTTTGTCTGATAGGTCGAAGAGATGTAATCCTTCAAAACCTGGAGATCCTGGCTCCCGTTGGCCGTGACGAGCTCAGAATAGGTCATCTTCTGATAATAGGCTCTTCCCTCCCTGCCCTTTTTCAGGGCATCGAGCATCATCTCCTGTTCGCCCCCCTGAGCGGCCAGGGTAAAAAAAAGCAGAGAAAACCAGCGCTGCAGATATAACAAATCGTTTCATCTCATCCCTACTTTCGGATTATTGAGTATTCCTCTGGCGGGAACAGCCACGGCCCACGGATGGATGTCTGAAGGCACCGCGGGTAAGACGAGATCAGTAATTCTGGAACGGCACGCATCCCCTCAGGCCTTTGGAACCTTGACCATTTTTCTTTCATCCAGGCTTTTCTTCAGCGCCTTGTAGACCTCGGATACGGCGTCCTGTATCTTCATCTTTTTCGTCACGTTGATGGTGATGATCACCGACCCGGATTTCAGGCTGATGATCTTGATGATCATGTGCTGCAGGACCTCGCTGTCCTTCTCGTCCAGCTGTATGTTGCCGATGACGATGGTATCCGCCCCTGCCAGCTTGCCGATGGCCACGGCCTCCTTGGGATTGATGAAGCCGGACACGCTCAGCTTCTGCTCCTTGATGAGATGATCCACCTGGGCCCGTTCCACGACATCGTACCCCAGCCGCAGGAACTCATGGATCAGGAGATCGGAGAGCCATTCCCCTGCCCGGTAGCGGTAACGGCCGGTATGCTCGATCTTGAAGATGGCTATGCGCCGGATCTCATCGGGGTTCTCGTGCCGGGAGATAACGACGCTCACGCCGCTGGCGCACTGCAGCGACAGAAGGAAGGCGGCCAGCAACAGTATTGCTTTTATTCGGTTTCTCATATGATACACTCTTTTTCTGATGGTTTATGCAATCCACTCTTACTTGCTGATGACTTGAATCCTGATTATGCCCCGGGCGGCCCCCTCAACAAGAAGCTCGCATCCCGGCAGGCTGATCTTTTCCTCGATGGCGGCATCGAGTTTTTCCGCCTCGTCGGAACTCACCTGAACCTCCAGCACCAGGTGCCCGCTGTCGTACTGCTCGCGATGGACCTTCTTGACCCCCGGAAGCTTTTTCAGGGCCCTCTGGAATTTTTTCGACAGCTTCAGGGAGGGGAACGGCCCGGCCTCAACGACGGTGGGACGCGACAGGGTGGTCAGTTTGGCCCCCAGGGCCTCGATCAGTTTTTTCCCCAGCTCCTCCCCGGCCCCCTGCAGGGCGTTTTTCGCAGCCACTGCCTCGGAGGTATGCAGATACGGCACCGGCGTGGCGTAGGCGTCGGCGAAGAGGATCTCGGCGGAATCCGCCAAGACCGCCCTGATCTCCACACGGGCGTTGCACGCCACAAGACCCGACATGTAGGAGCCGGTGGCGTCCCTGGCCCGTTCGCTGAAGGCCTCTCCGGTTACCAGGATGTCGGCCCCTTTCCGTCTGGCGAGCATCACCCCCTTTTTGGGGTCCTTGAAATACTTTTTGCCGGAATACCGGAGGTCCCGGTAGGACGCCGGGTCCACGGTCTTGAAACCCGCCGCCACGCACTGCCTCAGGATCTCGGTCTCCGCCGCGGGGTCGGGCACGGGCCGGCTGATATGGTGCTCGGGGATGATGACCATCACGCGCCACTCCCGGAGTATGCCGTTCTGCCGGAGTATGGCGATAAGCGGCATGGCGCTGACGTAGACCTCCGCCCGGACGAAGTACTGCCCCTTCTCCTCCCCTTCGGAGAGGACCTTTTTGAGGGTCACCAGCCCCCCGGCCTGCTTGACGATGATCTGCTTGATGAGCACCAGGTTCTCCACGTGGGTCTTCGCGGTGACATAGGAACCCATGCCCTCCTCCAGCGCTGTGTTCAGGGCAGCCGTCAGGGCGGCCTCCCTCGCCGACGCTTTGTCCCCCTTGATTACGGGAGCCCGGCCCACGGCGGTGATCACGATCTTCTCGGGACCGGGAGAGCTTTTCTTTTCTTCGGCCTGCCGGGGAAGCGGCTGCAAAAGGACGAGAAGAAAGAGGGGTAAGACGATGTGGGCCTTTCGGATAATCATCGGCGCCGCTCCTTGGGCATGTTTAGCATTACCCCTCTTTTATATGAAGCTTCAGGAAGAGCGTCAAGACATATTTTCCGCTTTTTGATGAGGAACGGACGATAGGAAGCCGCCCCGAATCGCCCTGATGTAAACCGGAAACCCGGCTCAGAACCGGAAGCTGCCCAGATCCCAGGGCTTGGCCCGGCTGTCGTTGCGTTCCACCGGCGGATGCTTTCTGGCGTACTGCCCCTCCCCGAAGACGCTGTCGTAATGCTTCTGAATGCGCTCCCCGCGGCGGTGCAGCTCGGGATTGTAGCAGAGCTTGTTCTCGTGAAAACGCTCGGCCTCGGCGATGAGAGGTTTCTCCAGGTGCTTCATCGGCTGGCAGGCGGGATAGATTTTTCCAAGCAGGAACTCGGTCCACTCCTGGGAATAGGTAAAACCGAAGTTGGCCACCTCGGTGCGGAAAACCTCATGGGTGAACACATCCAGGAAATTGAGATTGAAGTATTCCGTGAATATCTTCTCCCTTACCTTCAGATCGCCGGGGATGCAGTCCTTGTCCATCTCGATGGACTCGGCGGGATTCTTGTGCTGGTTCCACGGGAAGATGTACGGGGCGAACTTCGTGTGCGCCAGGGTCCAGATGTGCAGCATGTAGAGCATATCGTCCCAGCGGCGCTCGATGGCGTCCCACGCGGCGATCTGCGGGGCGTAGCGGTGCTCGATCAGCTGACGCGCAAGCTCAAACTCCAACGGATCGGGCACGGAAAACGCCGCCTTGGAGGCCAGCTCGTCGAACTTGTCGAGGATATCCTGTTTCTCAGCCACATGATGCGGGGAAACGTTCATGGCTTTGGCCCATCCCAGATCGTAGGCCAGGGCATCCCGCACCACCGGGGCCCCCTGCATCGCCTTGTCCAGCCCCTTCTCGATCATCAGGCGGAGAAAGGCGGGATAGCTGATCCCCGATTCCCCCAGCTTTATGAGATCCTCTATGGGCTTTACGAGCAGCTCGTTCTTGGAGAGAACATCGACCTCATGGCGGGCGATGTCATCCTCCGCGGCATCCTTTGCCTCCTGTGCGCTCTCCCGCAGCCGGGCAATCGCCCCGCGATAGGCGTCCAGGGTCTGCTTCATCAGGGCCGAATCGTCGTAGCTGCCGGACTGCATGGCCTGGCGGTTCATCTCGCCCAGGGCCTCCCCGTAGGCCAGGCTGAACTTCATTTGCAGCTCCTCGGTGGTGAGCTTCGCCGCGTAGGCGCTGAAGTCGCTCATCTCGCGGCCCAGCCGCTCCATCTCGTTCAGGGCGTCCATCATCCGGTCGAAGGCCTCCCCGGAGGCTTTTTTTCCCTTCAGTTCCTCCGCCATGTTGCGGAAGGTTCCCAGCATGGCATCCAGCATGGCAGGATCTACCGGCATATCATTTCCCCCTCAATTTTTTTGTCTGCTCGATCCGTCTTTTCAGGGCCTCGTCGGGCACCGGAATCCGCCTCCGGTGGCGCTCCTCGAGCACCGTCTCGTAGCGGAAGTTCCAGTCGGGGCGCCAGTTGCGCGCGTCCCGCTCCACGGTATCGTACAGTTCCTTGAGGCTCTTCACGTATTCGGCCCTGTACCCCTCCCGCTGTGACTTCCACTTGCCCGGCACCTGCGCCGTCTCGTACACCTCAATGTGTTCCAGGTAGAGAAACCCGTAGTAAAAGACGTCGGTAAAACCGTCGATGCTGATCTCATTGGAGTTCTTCTGCTCAATCTCGCTGGTGATTCGCACGACCTCCATGTCGGTCCTGGCCGCATCGATCTTTTCCAGTATTTCCGCCGGTCCCCGGGCGCGGAGCGGCTCCTTCATCGCCTCGTAGGCCTTTTTGCGGGCCGCCGCCTGGTCCTTCACCAGGGCGATGGCATTGCGTATGTTCAGGTCTCCCAGCTTGTCCTTGAACTCCCCTAGTTCCCGGCAGGAGGCCATCGCCTCGTAGAGGGCCTTTTCCGAGGCATGGGAATGGGCGTAGAGGGGGTTGCCCTCGTAGCGCTGCATGCGGGCCCGGTAATAGGCCGTGTACTCTTCCAGCAGATTGTCGTTTCCCATAGGTCACCCCCCTTGTCTGATACCGGTCCTTTCCGGAGCGGACGAGGAATGGTAACACCGCGAGGGAGGTTCGTCAAGAAGAATAAGGGCGGGCAGGGGGGATTTCAACCCTCCGAAAGACCGGCGGATCATCGGGGGGACCGGGTTTCCCCGCGGCGCTTGTCCCTTCTCCTGTAATAGTCGTGCACCTTGGCCAGGGCCTGGATGGCCTGTTCCGGGGAGGAATAGGCCATGACACCCTCCCGGTCCAGGCGCCGGACCACGTTGTGTTCGGTGGTATCGTCGAAGGCGACCTGGTCGATCACCGGGATGATGGGCTTGTCGTATTTCTTGATCTGCTCCTCGATGAGACCGAGCAGGCCCGCCTCCCCTTCGATCATCCGCAGGGCATGGGGTTCTATCGCCGCGCGGGGGATGACGGGGGATTCCAGCCAGTGCCGGGCGCGCAGGGTCATGTAGCCGAGCCCCAGCAGCAGTATGGCGTCCATCTCCGTGTTTTTCAGGATGATGTCGATGGCGTCCGTGATCATGGAGACCTTCCCCGGGGCCACCAGGTCCACGGGATTTCCCCGGCTCCAGAAGGGGGGCAGGAACGCGTCCATCAGGGAGACGACCTTCTCATTCAGGGGAGGAACCTTCAGATCATGGGCCTCGCAGAGATCGGCCGAAATCACCCCCCAGCCGCCCCCCTGGGTGACAATGCCGATGCGGTTTCCCGTAAAGACCGGCTGAGAGAGCAGGAAACCGGCCACGTCCACCATCTCCCCGATATGGTCCACCAGGATGATGTTGCACTGCCGACACATGGCCCGGAAGGTCCCGAAGCTCCCCGCGATGGCCCCGGTATGGGACATGGCCGCCCCGGCGCCGATGGAGCCCGTGCCTCCCTTCAGCAGCAGGATCGGCTTGGAGAGCGTCACGCGGCGGGCGATCTCCATGAAGCGACGCCCGTCGCGAAGACCTTCGATGTAGAGGCAGATGATCTTCGTCCGCTCATCCCTCTCGAGATACTCCAGATAGTCCTCCACCCTCAGGTCCGCCTCGTTGCCCGAGCTTATGAGCCGGCTGATGCCGATCTCCCGCCGAATGAAGCGGTAGGAGATTGATGTCCCCAGGTTCCCGCTCTGGGAGATCACCGCCACGGGCCCCGGCTTGAGGGACGAGGACATCATCACCGCCTGCAGGGGCGAGGGATAGGCGCTGAATACGCCCATGGTATTGGGGCCCACCAGGCGGATGCCGCCACGCCGCGCCTCGGATAGGGCCTCCTCCTCCAGTCTGGCTCCGTCCGGGCCGGTCTCAGAAAAGCCCGCAGTGATGATCACCGCCGCGGGGATCTTCAAGGCCGCGCACCGGCCCAGGGTTTCGGGAACCTGTTCCTTGGGAACGACGATGACGGCGCAGTCCACGGGGCTCGGCACTTCCTCCAGGGAGCGGTACATGGCCTGGCCGAACCAGTCCCCGCCCTGGGGATTCACCGGATAAATCGCCCCGGCATATCCCCCCTTGAGTATGTGATGCAGGATATTGAAACCCCATTTGAAGGGATTATTGGAAGCGCCTATGAAGGCAACGCTTTTCGGTTCGAAGAGAGAAGTGAAGTAATCCTGATGTTTCATGTTTAGCCCCCGCCATCAGGGAAAGAATGAATCGGCCACCCGGAGGGTCAAGAATAATTTTATCCGTATCCTTGCTTACGGGATAAAAGAGATTACTTCTGTCCGGGAGGGGATATCAGAGCAATTACGAAGGAACTGGCGCCATCAATCCCGGTCACGCTGTTGCACCTTTTCAAGGGAGACGTTTCGGAACGGATTTCTGCAAGTCCTCTTCTCCCTGCCGTAAGCCCGCTCCAGGGTGAGCCAGTGCGGCTGGGAGCCAATCTCCTCCACGCGCCGCTCCCGGGGCCTGAGCCTGACATACGCCCGCTTGCTCTCCCAGTGGGGGCTGCCCATCGCTCCCCATTCGCCGCTGGTCTCATAGCGTACGGTCACGCCGACCCGCACGCTGTTGAGGTTCACGATGTCGATCATCAGCTTCACCCGGGGGCACCCGCTGCTGCAGCCGCTCCGGCAGCCGCCGGAGGTAAAGAGGCGTTTGATTTCCACGCCGCGCTTCAGGTCCGGCCCCTGCCCCGTGAACGCCCCTTGCCCCGCCAGGAGCGCCAGAAGGCAGGTTACGGTTACGGCCAGGTTTTTATGCATGATATCCTCCTTTGCGCAACAGATTTTTTCTTATTGATTCCCTGCAACGTCACTCATCGCCGTCCCTCTGCCACCGGCCATGCGATGGCCCAACCCATCTCTTCTCAGCGGGGATAACACTCCTCCAGTTTCCTCTTCCACTCCCGGAAGAGACTCTCATCCCAGGTGGCGGGGATTTCCAGCGCGATGTCCCGGGCCCGGGCGGCCTCCCCCAGCACGGATTTCAGGGGGAGCAGAAGGTCCGGCCGGTACC
>CALCJG010000358.1 GCA_937967705.1 uncultured Spirochaetia bacterium | reverse complement strand
CTACCCGGGCACCGGCGTGAGTCTGCGCTTTGCCAACGGGGGTCACGCCTTCCCCGTTCTCATGCGCTGGGACGGGTCGGTCTCGTATTCAGGGGATAGCGGGACGATTCTGGGGGTTACCGAGAGGGTGGATTACCGGGTCCATGAGGAGCAGATGCTCAGCGGCGACCGGCTCTTCCTCTACACCGATGGCATCCCGGAGACGGTCAACACGGACAACGAGATGATCGGCTTCGAGGAGGAGCTCCTGGACCTCTTCCGCAAGACGAGGAGGGTTTCCCTCCCCGAGACCCTGGATGCCTTGCTGGAGGAGATCCGCCGTTTCCGCGGGGAGGCCCCTCCGCATGATGACATCACCCTGATCGGCTTCGAGATACGCTGAAGGGGAGTCACTCCTTTCTCTGGCTGCCGTAGAACCCCTCCTTGTCCGTCCACTGAATGACGTCGATCTCCATGCCGTCCGGGTCGCGCAGGTATATCTGCCGGGAGCAGGGCTTTTCCACGATCTGCAGATCCTCTTCGGAATACCCGGTCAGCAGGAGGGCTCTGCGGAACTCCTCGATGTCCGGAACCGCGTAGCCGATGTGCCGGAGACTGCCCGTGCCGGCAGAAAAACCCTCCTTTTCCGAGAGGAAGAGCTCGTGTCCGGAGCCCCGGAGGATCACGAAACGTTCTCCCCCCGTCTTGAGTCCGCTCCCGATCAGCTCGTAGCCCAAAACCCCGGTATAGAAGTCCGCGTGCTTCCACACGTCGGAGACATGCCGGTTGATGTGGTCGATGATCGGTATCATGGGCGTCCTTCGCGCTTCGGCAGTGACCGGGGTCGGCTAACGGTAATAGCCGACGAGCAGAAGGTTGATCAGGCCGGTAAGCGCCGCCCCGGAGATGAAAAGGAAGGAATGAAAAGAGGAGAAGACGTTGGACTCCCATTTTCTCGCCAGGAGGTGGATGACGAGATGAAGGACCCCGAAGCCGTTGACGGCGATCCAGAGGCAGAGGTTGCTGAAATTCCAGACAGTCCAGAGATAATAGAAGAAGAAGAGGCAGAAGGGGATGTGAACATAGAGGAAGAGCGTGTACTGGTTCTTCTCGGAAAGGGCTCTCAGCGGTTTGAACATTTTCCATTCCCCCCGGTGGAAGGCGTCAAATTCATGCATAAAGAAGCAGAGAACGTTGATGATGCCGGAATAGAGCATGATTTCCTTCATGGGGACCTCCCTGATCGTCGAAGCGAAGCAACCCGTTCAGGGTAATCCGGCCTCAGACTCAGGGCAAGCAAAAAACATTTACCCCGGGAGCGTCTGCCGCGCTTCTTTCTTGACAGGCCCCGGGGGTCCCTGGCTAATACGTGCGGGTTCCACGGTTTTCCGGGAATCGAGGCCGGGTTACCGGTAATAACAGGTGGGGGGGATGAGAGGATGAAGAGATTCCGTTTCAAAAAGATTGATGCCTTTACCAGGGGGGACTCCCCCGGCAACCCGGCCGGCTGTGTCTACCTGCGGGATTCCGATGAAATTACGGAAGAGGAGATGCAGCGCCTGGCGCGGGAACTGAAGGGCTTCGTCAGCGAGGTGGTCTACCTCTTCCCGGAGGGGGAGGGGGCGTACCTCCGGTACTTCTCGTCGGAGTGCGAGGTGGACTTCTGCGGTCACGGCACCATCGCCGCGATGTATGATTATATCTTGGATCGTCCCGATCTCAATTCCCGGGAGGAGTTCCGCATCCGGGTGGGGGATGCGTTCCTTCCCGTCTACAACCGCATCCCGTCGGAGGATGCCGTCTACATCACCGCCCCCGCTCCGAGCTATCGGGCGCTGCCCGCCGATGAGACGGAGATCCGCTCCGCCCTGGGCGGGGCGCCGGCGGCCGGCGATGAATGGAGGGCGTCTTTCATCAACGCCGGGCTCAACACCCTCATCGTGCCCGTGAAGGATCTCGATGCCTGCCTGGCTCTCCATCCCGAAGAGGCCGTCCTCAGGGACTTCTGCCTCCGCTGCGGGGCGGACATCGTGCTGGTCTTTTCGACTCAGACGGCCCGCGGGGACTGCCTATTCCGGACGAGGGTCTTTGCCCCGAAGTTCGGCTATCTGGAGGATCCCGCCACCGGTTCGGGCAATTCCGCCTTCGGCTGTTATCTCCTTCGGGAAAGCCGCTGGGACGGGGCCCCGATGCTTCTGGAGCAGAACGGTTTAAGGGAGAGTCCCAACCTCATTCGGCTTTCCAGTCATCGGGAAGGCGGTGAGGAGAGGGTGCTCTTCGGCGGTTCCGCAACGGTCAGGATCGACGGTCATTACTGCCTCGGCCCGGGATGACCGGCCGGGGCGGCCAAAAAAATGATTTCCTTTTCTCTCCCGGGATTCTATAATGCGGGTCTGAGAATCGATCATTTTCGTTGCGGGAGGAGAGGATGCCATGCAGAGATTTCTGATAATCGGACTGGGTAACTTCGGACTGCACGCGGCCAAAAGCCTTCGGGAGTACGGATCGGAGGTGACGGGGCTGGATCTGCGCAGGGACAGACTGGACGCGGCGCGGGATTATCTCACCCATGCCCTTACGGGGGACGCGGCAGACCGCTTCCTCCTGGAAAAACTCGGGGTCAGGGAGTTCAGCGGCGTGATCGTATCGATCGGCGAGATCGACACCAGCATACTGGTCACCATGGCCCTGAAGGAGATGGGGGTGGAGCATATCACCGTGCGGGCCGCCTCGGAGCATCACTGCCGCATCATGGAACAGATGGGTGTCTTCAACATCGTTTTCCCGGATCGCGATTCAGCCGCGAGAGCGGGAAAGACCCTCTCCCTGCGCAATGTCCTGGACTACATCCCCCTCACCGGGGATTACGTGGTGATGAACATTCATCCCCCCAAAAGCTTCATCGGGAAGAACATCCGGGATCTTCAGATTGGGGCGCGGTTCCGCTGCCAGATCCTGGGGATAAAGTTCGGCCAGGGGGACAAGAACTGGACCCCCGATGCCCCGGAGTGGGATAACATGAAGATCGCCCCCACTGCGGACGACATCATCCCCGAAAACTCCCTGCTCCTCTTCCTGGGGCGCCGAAGCGACCTCAAGCGGATACAGGAACTGGATTGAACTCCGTCGTCAACCGACCTGCCACAGATCCGGGTCCCTGAATACCCCCGGGGCCCGGCGGCTTATCCCTTCAGTTGCTTTCCTTGCGTTCCCTTTCCCTGCGGGTGAGCACGCTTCTGTGCCGGCCGTAGAGGAAATATATGAAGAAACCCGCGAGGAGCCAGCCTCCCAGGCGCAGCCAGTTTTCCGCCGGCAGGGAAAACATCAGCATGAGACAGAGCAATATTCCGATGACGGGAGTGACGGGAAAGAAAGGGGCCCGGAAGGGCCTGTGAAGGTCCGGGTGGGTCCGTCGCACGATCAGTACCGAGGCGCAGACCAGCACGAAGGCCAGCAGGGTTCCGATGTTGACCAGCTCGGCCAGGATTCTCAAGGGCAGGAGGGCCGCCATGAAGGAGACGAAGAGGCCGGTCAGGATCGTGGATTTCCAGGGGGTGCGGAATTTTTCGTGCACCGCCCCGAAGAAGCCGGTGGGGAGCAGGCCGTCCCGCGCCATGGCCAGGAGTACCCGGGACTGGCTGAGCATCATCACCAGGAGCACCGAGGTGATGCCGGTGAGGGCGCCCACGGAAATCAGAAGCTGTGCCCAGGTGAGCCCCGCCTGCCGGAAGGCGTCGGAGACCGGGGCGTCGATGTTGAGGTTCTTGTAGGGAACCATGCCGGTGAGCACCGCCGCCACGGCTACGTAGAGAACGGTGCAGACCGCCAGGGAGGCGATGATGGCGATGGGGACGTCCCTCTGGGGATTGCGGGCTTCTTCGGCATGAGTGGATACCGAGTCGAAGCCGATATAGGCGAAGAAGATGGTGGCGGCCCCCGCCAGCATGCCCAGGGGTTCCCCCCCGATCCCGGTTTGTCCGACCAGGGTCTTCCCGAACAGGCTGATGCCGGAATAGCCGTAGGGGGCAAAGGGCTTCCAATTCTCCGGATTGACGTAAAAGGCCCCCACGGCGATGACGAAGAGGACGATGGCCACCTTGATGATGACCATGACGGCGTTGAAACCGGCGCTCTCCTTTATCCCCTTGACCAGGACCACGGTGATGACGAAAACGATGATGATGGCCGGGAGATCGATCAGGGAGCCCGTCGCGGAGAGGGCGCCCGTGGCCGGGTTGAAATCGAAGGGCGCCCTGTTCAACAGGGGCGGTATTTTCAGCCCGAAGACGCCGATCATGTCCTGAAAGTAATGGGACCAGCCGTGGGCCACCGTTGCGGAGGTCACCGCGTATTCCAGGACAAGGTCCCAGCCGATGATCCAGGCCATCAGTTCCCCCATCGTGGCGTAGGCGTAGGTGTAGGCTGATCCGGCCACCGGCACCATCGAGGCGAATTCCGCATAGCAGAGTGCCGCGAAGACGCAGGCCAGTCCCGCTACGATGAAGGAGAGCACCAGGGCGGGGCCCGTCTTGTCATGGGCGGCGATTCCCGTGAGGACGAAAATCCCCGTTCCGATGATGGCGCCGATGCCCAGGCTCGTGAGGGTCACGGGACCCAGGACGCGGTGGAGCCGGTTGTCCCCCGCCAGTTCCTCCAGGAGGAGGTGTATGGATTTCTTCTGCAGAAGGCGTTTCATGGATTTCTCCCTTATCTTCGTCGGATTGTCAGGCCATCGGGTCATCGGGACCCGGAAGGGGGGAGTTTTCAATCAAAAAATTATTCTCCCCCCGGGAGTGCGGAAGAACAGGGCTGGCCCCGATCAGAGCCGTATGGGCAGGATGACGATGGGGATGCCCTGATGATAAAAGCTCCGCTGAATCGCGAAGGCTGAGAAGTTGTGAAGCCAGCGGGTGAAGAAGGTGTCCTCGGGAAAGACCAGCTGACCGGCGAAGAAAACCGCCTGGGGGTAGCGCGCCAGGATCTCCGTCGCCAGTTTCAGGGATTCGTCCACCACGTCCACGGCAATGGAGGTGAGGGATTCCGCGAAGTAACCGTGCCGGCGCATGTATTCCACATAGCGTGTGGAGCCTTTGCTGATGTGTTCCTTCAGCTCGGATATCTCCTCGGCTCCCTTGAATACTCCCGAGTCGATGAGGCCGATCTGCACGAAGACGAAATTCTTATAGATCCCCGGGAAGAGCCGAAGGATGGTGAAGAGGGTGTGCAGTCCCGTTCCGCTGAACCCGTTGACAAAAAGGACCGCGGTCTTGTCCTTCAGGTTTATCTCCCCGCCGCTACGCCTTGACTCCGCCCCCCCTTTTTTGCTGTCGGTCGGCCTGTCGGATTCCGCCACTTCCATGAGGCCGTCGAGCCTGCGGAGGAGCTTTCCGGTCCTGTTGTAGTGGCGCTTGATGAAGAGGGAGAGGATGATCAGGCTCCCGGTGATGAAAAGGGTCATCCATCCCCCCTCGTCGAACTTGAGTACTATGACCGAAACGAGGATGAAGGTGGTGAGAATGAGCCCCACGCCGTTTATGAGGAGCTTGCTGCCCCATCGGCTTTCCCTGCTGCGCTCCTTCCACCAGTGGCGCACCATGCCCAGCTGGGACAGGGTGAAGGTTATGAAGACATTGATGCTGTAGAAGATCACCAGGAGTTTTACGGAGCCGGCAGAGTAGAGCATGAGGGCGATGGCGCCGGCGCCCATGATGAGTATGCCGTTCTGCGTGACAAGGCGGTCGTTGAGGGATGAGAACCGGGCCGGCGCCCATCGGTCCAGGGCCATGTTCGCCAGAACGCGGGGCCCGTCCAGGAAACCGGTCTGGGCGGCCACGAAGAGCAGGGCCGCCTCGGAGATGAGGGTGATCAGCACGAAGGCGTACCCGAGAGAGGAGGGCCAGCCGGCGGTCATCCTGGCGAAGAGGACGGCGTTGAGGGTCTTCCCCGGAGTGTGGCTCACGTGGAAGAGGAGATAGGCCACCATGAGCCCCAGCACCGTTACCGAGAGGGAGACCGCCATGTAGTTCATGGTATGGGCCGCCGTCTTTACCTTCGGCTCCCTCAGGATGGGTATCCCGTTGGAAACCGCTTCTATCCCCGTGAAAGTGCCGGCCCCCATGCTGTAAGCCTTTAGCATCAGGAAGATCATTCCCAGGGTTCCCAGTTCCGCGTGCGTGGTTCTCATGTCGCCGGCGGTGGTGCTCATTATTTCCGGTATGTTCCCGGCATGGGTTCCCACGGCATAGAGTATAGCAAAGGCATGGGTGATGAGGAAGATGAGGAAGATGGGTACCAGGGGCACGACGGATTCCTTGACGCCCCGGAGGTTCAGCCAGATGAGCAGCATCACCCCCGCCACCGCCGCCGTGAGCTTGTACGGGAGCCAGGAGGCGGGCAGAAAGCTGAAGAGGGCATCGGCCCCGCTGGCCACCGAGAGGGTGATGGTGAGGAGGTAGTCGATCAGCAGTGCGGAGCCGGAAACCATTCCCACCGAGGGGGAGAGGAGTTTGCTGGCGACGAGATATCCCCCCCCGCCTGTGGGGAAGAGCTTGATGATCTGATGATAGCTCGCGCTGATGAGGAAGATGGTGAGGACCGATCCCAGGGCGATGAAGATGCCCAGATGATAATGCCGTCCCAGGGCGAGGAAGGCCTCCTCCGGGCCGTAGCAGGAGGAAGAGAGTCCGTCGCCCCCAAGCCCCACCCAGGCGAAGAAGGCCACCAGGGAAAGCTTGTGAAACACCGAAGGATCGTTGAAACTGCGCGCGTCGCCCAAAAGCAGGTTTTTTGCGCGCACGAAGAGGGAAGAACGTCCCTGTGCGTACATGGCGCCTCCATTGAGGTGATGATATTGGAGGCGGAAAAATACCGGGATGACACGGGTCATGCCGGAGCCTCCCAAACGCCTACGAGGTTAGCTGACGGGCTCGGGCTTGGAAGTACCCTATTCCAGAGGAAATTCGCCCCAACGACCGGGTCCCCCGCATCCATGATCACTCATGAATCTCGGCAGTGAAAAATCGGAAGAAATATACTGAGCCCCGGGACGATCGTCAAGGGGCTGTGTTAAAAATTTAACAGGTGTTTGGAAACGGTGTCCGGCCCGCCGTCAGGTCTTACGGAAGTCAATCACCCGGTTAAAGGCCCCGGAACGGATGAAGTCCTCCCGGTACCCTTTCAAGATATTCCGCTCTCTTTCGATCCTGGCCAGCGTTTCCTTCAGGAGGGACGGGAGCTTCCTGTCGCTTTCCGGATGGGTGAGGGTGATGTTGCGCCAACTGCCGTCCCGCAGATTGAGGGAGCGGGCCGTCATGGTGGCTATGTAGAGCCGCCGGGTTTTGTCCCCCGCGAGAAACCAGATGGAGGCCGTGGGATTTCTCCGGGAGAAAGTCCCGCAGAGCAGGCGGTAATAGTTGAACTCCGTCTGCGAGGCCAGGCGGTCCACCTCATCGATAAGCTGGGATACCTCCACCTGCAGATGGAGGCGCTGATCGGCGCTTTTCCCGGCGGCCGCCGCGGAGAGCTCTTTGATGCGCCGGGCGATCTCGTAATCCCGGTCCAGGGAGTTGAGGACGTTTTCGATCATCTGAATCTGGCTTTTTCGGAGATCCCGCTCAACGGAATAAGTGCCGTATTCCAACCGGGATACCCCTTTGAGATACCGATCCACGAAACCGATCCGGGAGAGGTAGGCTGTCATGCTGGCCCGTTCCTTGTCGATGCGGCGCCTTGCAAGAAGGAGGAGCCGCCGGGCCTCCCTCTTATCTCCCGGGAGGGTGATCTTGCCTGTCCCGTCGCGAAGATTGAGGCTCCGGCAGGTGATGGTGCGCACAAAGACCCTTTCCCTCTGATGCATGTGAACCCCCGTGATGAACCAGATGGAGGCGCGGGCATTCCAGTAAGAAAAACCGCCGTCCAGGAGGGGGGCGCCGCTTCCCGTGCGGCAGGTCTCCACGATGCGGTCCAGGGCGTTGGCGAGTTCTGTCAGCTCCCGGGAGAGGTTTTCTGCCTTTCCGCCCCGGTTGACGGAGGCCTCCATCCTGCCGAGGATTTCCCTCTGTTTGGCCAGGGCGCCGTCTATTTTGCGGATCAGTTTTTCGAAACTCTTCATCTCCTCCCGGGCCAGGTCCAGGTTGTCGGTGTTTTTCAGGGCAAGGGGGTTGATGTGTATCTTCATGGGCGTTCTGTTCCTCCGTTCAGTTTATCCCGCTCTTTGCCTACGACTCTGAGAGCCTCCTCGATGCTGACCAGGGCCCGATGGGAACCGCTGACGGTGCTGACGGTCAAAGCGGGGTAGCCTCCGGGCCTCATCCCCAGGGCCCTGGTGGTCAGTGCTCCGGGATTCGCCTCGACCGTGGTCTTACCCAGTTTGATCCTGTATCGGCCGGTTTGGCCTGGGCCGTTGAGGGGCTTTCCGGCAAAGAGCGTGTTGCTTCCCAGCAGGTCCATGAGATCCATCAGGCCCCAGAACTCCATATTCAGCAGCCCCCGGTCGCTGTTGGTAAACACGGAGGAGCGGCACTCGCTGGCCAGGATCTTCATGCGGTTGAGACTGAGTTCCAGAAAGAGGCAGTGCAGGAGGGATTTGGCAAGAAACTGTCCCGCCCCCTGGGTCACGACGCCCTTGCCGCTCAGGGCTTCCCGGCCCCGGCCTATTTTCCCGAGATATTTTTCATGGGAGGAGAAGAGGGCGTACTTGCTGTATTCCTGCTTCCACCAGAAGAGGGAATGCCGGAAGCTGAAACGAATCGACTCCAGGGTGCCGGCCAGCCGGATAGCCGACCAGATATTGTCCACCTGCGATTCGAGATGATGGATCTGAACCCGCTGCAGGGGGCCGGTTATGGGGGCCTTCAGATCGATTCGCAGCCGATCCTGGAGGCGCAGGTTGATAAGGGGATTATGATCGGCTTCTTTCTGACTGAGAATGGTCAGGGGATATCCCTCCTTCTTCATCCCCTCTCCCAGTTCCAGAAACAGGCGGTAGACGGTTTTCATCTCCTCCACGCCCTTCCAGAGGGTCGCATAGGGCAGGGCGTAGCGCTGCTGCCGGCAGAGCAGGAGAAAACCGCTCTCCGAGAGAACATTCAGGAGGGCCAGGTGGAGCTGTATCATCTCCCCGCAGTTCCGGGCCAGGCGGACCATCTCCCTGGGGCCGAGCTTCTTCCCGGGATGGGGCAGGGGATGCCGTTTCCTGATATCCCCGTAACAGCGCCGGACGAAGTCTGAAAGATCCATCCCCTTCTTGAAGTAGCTCTTGCTCCGGTCCAGAAGATCGCTTTTACCGCCGAATTCGTCCAGGTCCCTCATGAGAGCGGTGATCTCCGCCGCATCGATCATCTTCAGTCGGGTTCTCACTGAGAGGGGACCGGAACCGTCACCAGCCCAGCCGTCGGCGAGGAAGATCAGCTTTTCCGCTCCCAGGATCAGTCCCAGGGCTGCGCCGCTCCTTTCCAGGAGTTCTCTCCGGGTGATCATAGGCAAACCTCCTTGTCGATAGGGCTATCCTATAAAAACGAGGTA
>CALCJG010000357.1 GCA_937967705.1 uncultured Spirochaetia bacterium | reverse complement strand
TATCCACTCGTGACTGGAGTTCAGACGTGTGCTCTTCCGATCTAGCCAGGGAGGTAACCCAGATAGATCAGAGCATACAGGACATCATCGAGGATATGTTTACCCTAATGCGCAAGGAGAAGGGGATTGGCCTTGCAGCACCGCAGATTGACCTCTCAAAAAGGATTGTCGTCCTCGATTTGCAGTCCTACAAGGGACCCCGATTGGCTCTCATCAATCCCGTGATCACGGCCCTCTCCGAGGAGGAGACCGTCATCGAGGAAGGGTGCCTTTCCGTACCCGGCATCATGAAGGACATCTACCGACCGGCCGAGATCAGCCTCAGGGCAATGACTCCGGAGCAGAAGGAAATTACGTTCGATGCCGACGGACTTCTGGCCCGCGTCCTTCAGCATGAGATCGATCACCTCAACGGCATTCTCTTCATCGATCACCTGGAGGATTACATCCGCAGGGAACTCACCGGCGAGCTGAAAAAGATCAAGAAGCTCAACAAAGCCTCATGAAAATCGGATTTTTCGGCACACCGGAGATAGCCTCCTTCTGCCTGGACAGGCTTGGCGGAGCCTTCGAGATCGCCTTCGTGGTTACGGGGGAGGACAAGCCGGCCGGCCGCAATCAGAAGCTCCGCTTTAATCCCGTAAAGGAACTTTCCCTTCAGAAGGGCTACAGGCTCATTCAGCCCGCACGTCTCAGAGATGAAGGATTCCTCCAGGAAATCAAAACCTGTCAGGCTGAAATCTTTGTGGTGGTAGCCTACGGAAAGCTGATTCCCCCGGAGGTCTTCAACGCCCCCCCGTTCAGAACCATCAACCTCCACCCCTCGCTGCTGCCGCTTTTCCGCGGAGCCGCGCCCATACCCTGGGCCCTCATTCAGGGCGAGCATGAAACGGGGATTACCGTCCAGTTGATCAACGAAAGGCTGGATGCGGGGGATATCCTTCTGCAAAAACCCCTTCCTTTGGACATAAACATGACCGCAGGGGATCTCTACGACCGCGTCCTGCCCCTCGGTGCGGACATGCTGATCGAAACCATCAAAGGTCTCGCCTCAGGAATCATCACCCCCCGCCCCCAGGAGGAAGAACGTGCCACCTATTGTGGCAAGATCAACCGGGACACGGCCCGTATCGACTGGAAGCTGCCCGCAGAGGCCCTCCACAATCTCGTCCGGGGTCTCAACCCCAAACCCGTCGCCTGGACCACCTTTCGCGAAAAGAACATGCGCATCTGGAAGACCGCTCTTCCCGGGGATTGCGGGGTGATGTCGGCCGTGCCGGGAGAACTGATCCGCTTTCAGAAGAAGAGGCTGCTGGCAGGAACCGGCGGGGGGATGCTGGAAATACTCGGCATTCAGCCCGAAACCAAGAAAGAGATGGACGGTCTTGCCTTCCTCAACGGGTACCGGCTGGAACCAGGCGAGAGATTTGTTTAAATTCTGATATTTTCCATCAAACGGGATATTCGGCTGGCATGAGCCGATAGCTTGTCCACGATGGACATGTAGCCCTGTACGCTCAAAGTCGTTTTCTGCACGGATTTGTTCATCTGATCGATCGCGGCTATGACCTCTTTGGTCGTGTGAAGCTGCTCCTCCGTGGCCACGGCATTTTCGTTGGAGAGATCCGTGAGGGATTTGACCTCCATGAAGACTTTTCCCACATCGTCCACGAAGGATTTGGAATGGAAGGCTATCCCCACGATGATGTCCGAGGTATTGCGCACGGAGTCCATCATCTTATGGATGGAATCGGATATCTGCCGAATCACTTCTATCCCTTCGTTCACCCGCCTTCCGCTCTCAAGGATGAGGGTCTCAATCTGCTTGGCCTCTGTGTTGGTGCGCTCAGCCAGTTTTCCCACCTCGTCGGCCACGACTGCAAAGCCGCGCCCGGCGTCCCCCGCTCTGGCAGCTTCAATGGAAGCATTCAGCGAGAGGAGATTGATCTGATCCGAGATGTCCTTTATGACCGATAGTGTATCCGCCACCTTAAGGGAACTCTCCTCGATGGACTTGATCTCTTCCACCGTGGCGGTGATATTCCCTTCTATTTCCGCCACATTCTGATAAGACACCTCGGCCACCTGCTCCGCCTGTTCCGTGTTTTCTAGAATCTTCTTCATGGACAGGTCGAACTTCTCGATGGAGTGAAACACCTCGTCCGTCTTCTGATACTGGGTATTCACGTTTTTAGCGATCATCTCAATGGAAGTGGTGATCTCCTCCACCGAGGCGGAAAACTCCTCGATGGTACTCGCCTGAGTCTGATTATCATCGGACACCTCCCGGCTCGTAGCCCGTATGTTATTCGCCATCTCCACGAGGTCTACCGTTGCCAGCTTCAGGTTTCTGGTTATCTCATAAAAGATTTCCGCCATGTTCTCCAGGGCCCGTATCATGTAGCTGATCTCATCACCGCTTTCATAACTGACTTCAACCTTCCGAGATGTCATATCCCCCTGGGAGATTCTTTCCAGGAATCTCGCAGCTTCCAGCAATGGCCGGAATTTCTTGGAGGTTTCATAAAGGGAATATACCGTAATCATTATAAGGAAGATCCAGCCTATAATCACCATGGCTCCCGCAAGATCATTAATGCTCTCGAGAAACCGGTTGGAAAGCACGCCGGACATAATGAATAGATCCGTATTTTTTATCGGGTGATAAAAGGTATAAAAAACGAAACGCCTGAAATAGACAGGCGCCGTCCCCTCCGCTCCTCCGAGAAGCCCTTCGACGTTTTCCCGGAAATGTGCCGTAATCTTCCAGTCCTTTTCCAGATCGGTCAACGCATTGAGCCCAACAGTATCCCTGAAGCTGGAATCCAGCACATGCCCCTTCCCGTTCAGAATGAAATAGAAATCGGGATTCAAAGCCTCGTCGGCTTTTAACCTTTCGATGTAATAGGCATTGATGTCCTTTCCCCCGGCATCAGCATAGTCATCTGTGATGCGCTGAAGCTGATACTTGAAATGAAAAAAGTTTCTCTCCATCCCTGCGGGTGAAAAGATGTTGCGCGCAGAAATGTAGGCAAAAAGCGAAAGGACGATCAGCAGGACGAGAACCATGTTGATAACCGGCAGGATGATCTTATGCTTTAACTGGATCCTGCGGATCTCGCTGCTTAACCTCTCACCGATGCTGATGATACGGGGCGTAAGATAGAGATGAATCATGTTGCCTACGATTATACCCAACCCCATCGAACAGAAGGTCACAATGGCCACGCTTCCCATGGCAGGAGGAGTCTTCCTCAGAAACTGCAGAGCCGTATACAGGGCCGGCGCCAGAACGAAGAAGCTGAGTGAAAAGATATAGAGTCTTCTGGGAATTGCAGCCATCCGACGTATCAGCTGAGAGGTCAAGCCCTCCGCAGTAAAGTCTTTTCTAAATACCATACGGATGGACAGCATGAGATAGAGATGATAGAAAAAAAAGAGCACGGTTACAAGAATGAGAATTCCCGCTATTGCAACCCAGACCGTCTTGATCTTCACAGGTTCGGTGATAAAATGGGTCATCATCCCAAGGCATATCCCACCCACGAAGAGAATCAGAGAGGGAATCATCAGCATACGGAAAAAACCGGTTTTTTTCATATCATCATCCCGATAAAATTGATGCATCAATAACAATATCGGCAGTTTCACCCAGGATACCACAAAAAAGCGACGGTTTACTGTTAGAGGAAATTTCCAGGAGAGGGAAAGGAGAATCGCTAAGAGTTCAAGACCACGGGAAGATATTTAAAGGCTGGGGCTTACAGCCCGATGGAGGGGAAAAGGGGTTATTTGCTGATAAAATCCGATTTTCCTCCCCTTTTCTCCGTCAGGGTGATACCTTCAATTCGCATCCCCTTATCCACGGCCTTGCACATATCGTAGACAGTTAGAGCGGCCGTGGAAACGGCGGTAAGGGCCTCCATTTCGGCGCCGGTTTTCCCATCTAGCCGAATCTCCGATTCGATTCGAAGGCGGCCTTTATCCTCCTCCAGGGTTATTACGACATCCACATAATTCAATTGCAGCGGATGACAGAGGGGTATAAGATCGGAGGTCTTTTTTGCGGCCAGAATACCGGCGATTTTAGCCACCTCGAAGACATTCCCCTTGGGGAGCAGTTTGTCGCGGATGAGCCCCAGGGTGGTTACCCCCATCAGGACAAATCCTTCGGCCCGGGCATACCGGCTGCTCACCCCCTTGGCGGAGATATCCACCATGCGGGAAGATCCATCCTGGTCGTAATGGGAAAAGTCGTCCATCAGTTAGTATTTATGGTCTTGAATGAACTGGATGATGAAGCTTAAAAGACCTGAAAGGATATAGAGGGCAATAACTATAAAGATGCTCCACGTTTTAAAGAAGAAGATCAATAGCACGATTACGAGGATGAAGATGATCAGCTTGATCCCATTGAGGTTTTTCAAGAAACTTTCCTGAGGCTTGGAATAACGAACCGTGGAGACCATGAGCAGGGCCACAACCACAAAAAGAATCGCGAAAATGACTTTGGGCACGCCGGCGGACAGACAGAAATTTGTAAAGCACACCGGCACCAGGGCAATGATGATACCCGCCACGGGCGAAGGCAACCCGCTGAAGGAATTGGGATCGTGCGCCACATTAAACCGCGCCAGCCGATATGCCGCACAGACCGGAAATATGGCTGCAATGAAGATCCCCATGTCAAAATTACCAAGAAACCCTACATTGATGCCGGAGAGATAGGCCTTGTAGGCCAGATATCCTGGAGCCACCCCGAAAGCCACACAGTCTGCCAGGGAATCCAGCTCGGCTCCCAGGGGACTGGCCACGCCCAGAGCCCTGGCCACCTGTCCGTCAAATCCATCGAACAGAGCAGCCCCCAGTATCAGCAACCCTGCAATAAAGAACGGCTGCATATTGATGAACGATCCCTGGCTGGAAAAGATTACCGATATAAAACCTAAAACGAGATTTCCCAAAGTCAAACTGTTAGGTACCCAGGCCAAGTTTATTCTCATTTCGTCACACTCGTTGTCTTCAAATTCTAATCATAGGTCTCTTTAAAAAAACTCAACAAATCCCGATGATCCTTAAATATCCTGTCCGCCTTTTTCAAATAGGCTTCAGGGAGTGTCGTCTCAATCGCAAAACAGTCCACACCGGCATTTTTTGCCGAGAGCACCCCCATGGGAGCGTTTTCCACGGCAAGGGTTTCCTCCTTTGCCGACCCCAGGACTTCCATCCCCTTTAAATACGGTTCGGGGTGCGGCTTTCCATTGGTGATATCGTCCGTAGTGATGACCGTGCCGAAAAGCTCAAGCAGTGATCTGGGAAGAAGATGGCTTACCGATCTCAGAAGGGAACCGGTGACCAGACCAAGTTTTACCTTTCGGGAGTGGAGATAGAGCAGCATCTCCTCTACACCAGGAAAGATATCAATATGGCTCTTTTCAAAATAATCCAGTTTCTTCTCCCGGAGACGAAGAAGAACCTCGTCATCCGGGACTGGGGCTCGTTTCTCCTCAAGGATATCAATAATCGAGGAGAGTCCAGACATCCCTTCCCTCCTGAAAATATCCTCCTTTGAAAGATCAAGACCACAAAACTCACGAAAAACCCTGATCCAGGATTCCGCGTGGTGATTCATCGAATCCACGATCACGCCGTCCATATCGAACAAAACCGTTTCATAGCGTTTCATACGGGCAACGGCGCCGATCCATCAGAATATAGATTACCGGGATGAAATTGCAATCAATTAATCTCGTCCTAAAGAATTTACTTCATATACTGGTTTTCAGGGAGGTCTTGTCCCGGTGTCTCTGCAGGGCCAGCTCAATAAGCCGGTTTATCAGTTCCTTGTAAGAAATCCCGGTATGCTCCCAGAGCTTGGGATACATGCTGATACTGGTAAATCCCGGAAGTGTATTGATCTCATTGAGGTAATACTTTCGGCTCCCCTTTTCCAGAAAGAAATCCACCCGGGCCATACCGCTGCAGCAGAGCAGACGATAGGCCTTTACGGCTGTCTGCCGGATCTCATCCGTCAGATCCTCATCCAAGAGGGCTGGAATCTTCAGATCAGCTCCCTCAGGGTCAATATATTTCGCCTCATAGGAATAGAACTCATGGCGCGGTATGACTTCCCCGGGGATCGAAGCCTTGGGATCCTGATTCCCCATGACAGCGCATTCAATCTCCCGGCAATCGACAGCCTTTTCCGCCAGAATTTTTACATCATACTCAAAGCAGAACTCGAGAGCATCCTGTATCTGAGCTTCCGATTTTACCTTTCTAATCCCCACACTGGATCCCGCATTAGCCGGTTTTAAAAACAGGGGGTACTGCAGGGACTTTCCCAGGTTTTCGACAATCTGAGCGGGGTTATCCTTCCACTGAGATCTGAAAACAGTCTCCCCCGGGACCACCGGCACCCCGCCCTCCCGCAGCAGCCTCTTCGCCACATCTTTATCCATACCCACGGCTGAACCGATCACATCAGCCCCCACATAGGGAACCATCGCCAGCTCCAGTAGCCCCTGCAAAGTACCATCTTCACAGAAGGTTCCATGGAGTACCGGGAAGACAATGTCGAAAAGCTCTTTTCGATTGTTTTCTATATCGAAGAGGACAAGCTTATTCTTGTCCTCATAGTGGTTAACGAGCCAGTGTCCCCGTTTCTTTATGGAAAGAATCCGGCCGAAATCCTTCTGCTCAACCACCTCCGGCTTCTCCTGATAATACCAGCGGCCGTCTCTGTCGATTCCCACAACCCCCACTTCATAACGATCGGTGTCGATTGCCAGGTAAACGGAAGCCGCAGAGCAGAGAGATACATCATGCTCGCCGGATCTCCCTCCATAGAGGACAGCTATTCTCGGTTTCCCGCTCATCAGAGTGATTCCACGAATTCCTTATGAATGACCTTTGCTGCCAGCTCCGCATACTTCTCATCGATAACACAGGAAACCCCGATCTCGGAGGTGGAAATCATTTCAATATTAATTCCTTCCCCTGATAGCACACTGAAAATCCTACCTGCCACTCCATAGGAGGAAAGCATCCCTACACCCACGGCGGAGACGATGGATATGTCTTCCTTGGAATCTACGGACGATGCTCCCAGTTCACCCTTCATGGAATTGCAGATCTCCATGGCTTTTACCAGATCGCTCTTCAGAACGGTAAAGGATATGGATGCAAGGTTATCGTGCCCCGTCGACTGAACAATCATATTGACATACACCTTGCTCGCCCCAAGCTTGCCAAAAAGCTTTGCAGCAATGCCCGGTTTGTCGGGAAGATTACGAATGGTTATTTTCGCTTCATTATTTTTAGTCGTCACACCGCTGATAACAAATTTTTCCATCATCTCCTCCATGGGCTTGACCACAGTGCCCTCTTCATAGTTAAAACTGGATCTCACGATCAGTCTGATATTATACTTTTTCGCAAACTCAACAGATCGGGAATGCAGTACTTTTGCCCCCAACCGTGCCAGTTCCAGCATCTCCTCATAGCTTATTTCACTCAGTTTTTTAGGATGCGATATGATCCGCGGATCCGCTGTGTATACTCCATCGACATCGGTATAAATTTCACAATCCCTGGTCTTCAGGACTGCCGCCAAAGCCACTGCTGAGGTATCAGAACCCCCCCTTCCGAGGGTAGTTATATTCCCCTCCTCGTCGATTCCCTGGAAACCGGCCACTATGACCACCTTATTCTGCTCCAGAGAAGTTATAATTTTATCTGTGGCGATGCTTTCAATCTTCGCATTGGTAAAATTACCATCAGTCATAACCCTGACCTGTGTGCCGGTATAGGAAATCGCATCGATGCCAATCTCATGAAGAGCCATTGCCAGCAGGGATATGGTCACCTGCTCGCCTGTTGACAGAAGCATATCCATCTCCCGTTTACTGGGATTAGCCGTGATTTCGGCGGCAAGAGCAACCAGGGAGTCCGTTGTTTTACCCATTGCCGACACCACCACGACGACGGCATAACCGTCCTGCACATACTTTTTTATTCGATCCGCCACAGCCCTGATCCGCTCAGCGTTTGCTACGGAGGATCCCCCATACTTCTGCACCATGATCTTCATGAATATAAACCTCTATCAAGGAATAGTAATAACTTGCCCTGCCTTGCTGGGGTCAATATAAGTACCTCCGGGGTTCAGGGGAGTACTGTTATAGTAAATTGCCCCGGAAGAATCACCCGGCAAAGCTCCAGCCGATAGGCCAGTACCATCAGCTTGAAACAGATAATAAGTCTTTCCCACAGGAACTTCTGTTATTGTAAAAGTTGAACCGGATCCTGTAAAAGTTGCCAGCGGCGGAATTAGATACCCACCGACCTTCGCCTCATACGCATCCCACTGGGCGGCATAAGCACCCGAATCCACTTGATCCACGAACGGATTGTAGGTTTCCTTATACTTTTCAAATTTCAGATAATAGTCCAGTAGCGCTTCAATGTCATTGGAGTTATTGACAACCGGCGGCTTGGGCGGATCATAGGTAGAGGTAGGCCTGTCTCTGTTTGCAACATTATAGGGGCTCACATCACTTCCCTCAATCGCGATAACATACCGATTGGTTCCACCGGCAGTACCCGTCAGCGTCACAGTTTCCCCGGGCACATAGACCCTTGCCACAGCATGGAGGTTTCTACCGACGGCATCCTCATCCGCCTTCACCTTGCGCAGCCAATCGGAAGGACCCCAGTAATGATAGAGCTGCCTTACTCCATCATCGTTGATTCCGCTGTATTCAAAATATTTCACGAAGTTCTTTATCACCAGCCGGATCTCCAGAACCGTAGCTTCCTTTTCATTATTAAAGAAGAGCCCGCCATAGATGGGCACGGCAAGTGGGAACACGCGATTCACATACTCATAATCCGTACGCAGGCTGTCCCAGTAGGAATTGACCAGAACCTGATTAAAATCGAAGCCGTAAACATCCCGCTCCTCAAAAACAACGGCAGGAGCCCCCTGATCCACCCAGGAACCGCTGCTGTAAAGATAGGTTTTAGCATTATCAAAAATCAGCTTACGGATAAAGACGTTCACATAATTATAGGTATAATAGGGAAACGGATCATCATTTTGAAAAACCACTCCTGTTCCATTGAAAAAGGGTTCACTATCTGATAATGTGAATGTATACGTCTCCCGATCAATAGCGAAGGGATCGGAGTCCCCTCCAACCAAATCCATGGAAGCGATATCCATCATAAAGGTAGTCGGATTGGTCGGATTTGGATTTATCTCATTAAACGTCGAATCCGTACCATAGGGATCATAAGGGAATGTACCGGTCCAGGCCTTGGGATTATTGGATTCATAAGTTCCCTTGATGACCACCTTTAACCGGTTGGTCGCCAATTCGTCAAAGAGAGCCCTGTCTCCGCAACCCGCCATCACGCCTAACAGCATGACAGGAATCAGGCTCATCATCAATTTCCACAACAATCTCATCGTCTCCCCCCCAGGTTGAAGAAGAGGGTCAACCCCGCATTAACCACATGTCCGTTTCTCCTGGCACCGGGGATATACTTCTCATAAATCAGAAGATAATCGATACGAAGACCGATGTTAACAATCTTCCCGGCAGGAAAGGAAGTTTCCACCCCCGTCATGAAAACAGGGTCCCATTGATGATAACGATCCGGTTTGATCTCTACCCGGGCCGCTCCCGCGCCCGCTTTCAGCTGAAAGGCCAGGGGAAAGTGAATCGGTAGCCGCCAGAGAAGGTTGCCATAAACGGGCCTAAGGTTCATCTCATTGATACCGCGTGAGCGATACTGCTGATATGAACCGTCCAGGCCAATTTTTACATTCTTAACAAAAGAGTTGGTTCTTACAAAAAGTCCTCCCCCGAAATAAGTTTCCAGGTTTTCAGCAGTCGTATAGACCGGCGTGACGGGACCGAACCAGAGACCTATCTGAGGTTTTTCAAAAGGATCCCTCCCTCGCCTAGGAGCCGCTTCAAGGGTAGCCAGGCTGCTGATAATCAGCAGTATTAACCAAATTATCTTTTTCATCAACTATATGGATTTTTTTGTTTTGACCACTGCAATGAAACACCGTGGCAAGAGACACACAAGATCATCCAGACACCTGCCCAGAATCTGGTTATTAATGATGGCGCCTATTATTATGTCAATAAATTATTGATTTTGATACACCAGAAAGCCTGGGAAACATTTTTTTTACAATTCCTTGTTACATAATGCTATCAGAAGGCGGATTCATAAGAATTGAGAGGGGGGTGATAGATGACCTCAGACAGATACAAGCCGCAGGCCGGTGCTGTTATTCCGCTGCAATCCCGGTCTTTCCGGACGAGCACTTCCTGCATAAAGCCTGGCTCCCTGTTTTCCCTGTACATCTCCAGTAAAGTCCCGATGATAATACGAATCATATTATGTAAAAACGCATTTCCCCTAATCCGGAAACTGATCAGATCATCCTTTCTATGCAGGCTGATATTGATGATTCGTCTGACCATGTTACCTTCCATAGATATCTTTTTACAAAAGGAAGAAAAGTCCTTCTCACCCAACAGATAACCGGAAGCCTCCTTGAGATAATCCACATCCAGAGGGTAATTAACCCAAAGGGCCCTTTCCTCCAGAAAAGGATTCCGCTGGGGATGATTATAGATTAAATATATATACTCTCTTTCTACCGCATCATATCGTGCATGAAACTCATGGTTGACATTGTAGGCATTTTTTATTGAGACATCGCGTTCCAGAATGCCATTCAGGCTATAGCATAACTTTTCTAGTGGAATATCCCTATCTGTATCCATATGAACCACCTGGCCAAGAGCATGCACCCCCGAATCCGTTCTTCCGGATGCCACGATTCTATGTCTTTCTTTAGTTATAATCTCAAGGGCGTTTTCCACAGTCTGCTGTACTGTTCGCCCTCCTTTTTGCATCTGCCATCCGTTAAAACAGGTCCCCCTATATTGAACCAGAAGGGCTATTCTGCGGTTTCTTCCGCTTCCGCCTCTCCGCTCTCCCCTGTCTCCTGCATCCATTGCTCAACCATTTCATTTATCTTGTCGTAAAGGTCCCTTGTCATATCAATCAGTGCCCCAGGTTTGGATTTAGATGATTTTCCACTTCCGAAAAGACGACTGAGATAACGCTTTGTATTATTAAAGTTTTCAATCCTTCGGTGAATGTCCTCGTCGAGTGCGCCAATTTTCAAAGTTAATATGGAATTCATGTACAGAATACCTTCATAACCCCAGTTTTTATCAAAGTCAGGACCCATATTCCCTGCAGCATCCATAGGCTCCTGCCCGGTCTGCATAAGATCCAGCAATTGCTGATAATATTGATAAGATTTCTTATAGAAAAAATCAGAAATCTTCCTATAGGGCTTTTCCGGTATTTCACCTGCGAGATCACTGAAAAGCCATGCAGCTCTGATGGAGGAAACAGCATTTTTAAAGGTGGGTGCCACATTCTTTCTTCTGAAAGTATAACAATCAACAGCAAGCAGATAGGAAGCAGCCCCCAGCATCAGGTTCCTGTCATCCTCAAAGGTGGCATTACCAAAGAACTTTCTCATCGAATTCAACCGAGCCTGAGTCGTCTTGGCTATCTTCTCTATCTCCTCCGGTGTAATCTCGCTAAAATCCCTTGGATAGGCAGTATAAAGACACTTTGGACAAACGGTAAGCAGATAAGCTAATGGGTATATCTTGCCCCATTTGTCGTTCTTCTCATACAATCTTCTCAATTCATCGGTCAACTTACCCGCTATCAGACGTCCACCGCCTGTAAACATTTCTTCACGATGAAATTCATTTGAACATATTGGGCATTTGATAGGATTTTTTTGTCTATAGGAAACCTTGCGCTGTTGGTCGCTCATCGTTTTATTTACACCTAATATAAAATTTACATATCAACGGCAATATATATAATTTGACACAATTTAGCAATAATCTTTTCAACAAGCTTTTACCTTTTACAACAGATTCTCCATTCTCCTTCAAGCGCTTACATATTGACAAATTTTTATTATTTTACAATAATAATATAGATTAAATTCATCTTTAAACCCTCAAGAGTGATGGGAGAATTACCGATATATACTTTGAGATCTTTATTGAGGTTGATTTATGAAAATACAAAAACCGATCCTATTATTTTTAATCTGTGCTTTTACATCACTTCTTTTACCTATTAGCAAGGCATTTCCCATATCAAGCTCAATAAAATCACAAAATGATTATGTGTTCACTCTGGACGTCATAAGGAAAGTCCGAATCATGATATCCAATTTCGCAACGGATGACTTGGGGAAGAAATACAAGGAAATTCAGGCACAATTTGAAAAAGTTTCAAAGGATTATTACGCTCAGCACTTTGTCGAAAAGGACGAATCCACAAAAAAATATAAAACCAAATTTTACCGTGTTAAATTAAATCTCAGTAATCTTATGGAGGAACTTGCTAAAATATACATAGAACGAACAACAGAATTATTGAATTCAACCTCTGAAAAATCCTTTGACATCCTGATCAAGTACGGAAGAAGCGGGGGTGATATCAAGTATTTGAAAAGGCCCAAAGATCCCTTTAAAATAAATGTTCAGAAATACAAACCTGAAGAGTACCATTTCTATTATGACAAACAGATGATCGAAACCTATCTTAAGACAGGTTATAGAAAACTGGAAGAATCAAAAAAACTGATCAACCATCCTGATATTCTAATAATCAAAAACAAGTTCAAAAACAAAAAAGATGTTAAATCCGAAGATCTTGATTATATGATAGAAGTTTATTCCAATGCCATTTTCCTTTGCCGACTGGCAAAACAATATGGAATTGAAATATTCAAGATTGTAAACTATAATAATCTTATAACTGTTCAAACCCAACTGGAAAAATACAATGTTTCCCCGCAATCACTGGATCCCATATTCGATGTTAGAATTCCGGAAAAATTCAAGAAGGATGCCAACGATAATGCAAAACTGATCCATTCCGACGAGGAAAAAAGGCTTCCCAAGGATTATCCCAAGTTCACAGGAAGCGAGGAATCTAAAAAGGATGACACTAAATCCCCGCCAACGGAAGGAAAGAAGTAATCTTATAGAGTTAAAATATAAAAAAGCAGCCCTTCAAAGGCTGCTTTTTTTTGTATCAATTTAAGCAATGGCCATTTATTCTTTTTTTCCCTTCTTGTTCTTTTTATCTTTTTTGGAATCATCTTTGGAAATAGTTGAGGGCTCTTTACGATCGACAAGTTCGATGATGGCCATCTCAGCAGCATCCCCTGCCCTACGCTCACCTAAAAGATAGATACGGGTATAACCGCCCTTTCTATCTTTAAATCTAATTGCAATATCATCAAAAAGCTTCTTCACTACATTCCGATCATTCACTACTCGCATGACCATTCTTTTATTATGAAGGATCTTTCCAGATTCTTCTGCGCTAAGCTCAATATTGTTCTTTGCCTTGGTAATGAGTTTTTCGGATATCCGCTTTAACTCTTTCGCCTTTACTTTGGTTGTGATTATTCTTTCTTTTTGGAATAATGACGTAACCATATTCGCGAACATGGCCTTCCTGTGGGCATGACTTCTTCCTAACTGTTTTACACTATTTCCATGTCTCATTTCAGATAACTCCTGTCCTCATCCCTTTAATCCGAGACTTAAATGCAATACTTCCAGCTTTGCTTTGATTTCCTTTAAAATGCCATCACTGTAGTGCTTGGATTTTCTCAATTCGTCCTCAGTCTTTTGTACAAGCTGTTCCAGAGAGGATATATCCAGGCTCTTCAGGGTGTTGTATGATCTGACGGATAATTCCATTTCATCGATGGATCGTGACAGGAGGTTTTTCATTTTTTCAATGTTCTCATCAACGACCTCAACCTCTTCCTCAACATCCTCCTCAAAATTGATGAAAATCGTCATATGATCCTTGATTATCTTAGCCGCTTGAGCCAGGGCATCATCAGGGGATATGGAGCCATCTGTCCATATCTCTAGAATCAACTTATCATAATCCGTCCGCTGCCCTACACGCGTATCTTCAACTTTAACATTCACCTTCTGTATTGGTGAGAAAATGGCATCAATGGGAATGACACCCACCGCTTCAGTATTACTTTTATTGATTTCAGCAGGTACATAACCGCGTCCCTTCTGAATTTCAATCTCCATATCAATTTTTCCGGCTTCGTTCAATGTCGCGATTTTCATATCGGGGTTCATTATTTCAACATCAGGGTCGATATTAAAGTCTTCACCTTTGAAATCGCCAGGACCCTCTTTTATGATATGTATTACTTTCTGAAGCTCACCATGATACTTCAACCTCAGCTTCTTCAGATTAAGGATAATCCTGGTAACATCTTCATAAACGCCCTCGATTGAAGAAAACTCATGAGGAACCCCTTCAATCTTTATCGCAGAAATTGCAGATCCCTCTATAGAAGAAAGCAGAACCCTCCGCAAGGAATTCCCTATCGTAAGGCCATACCCTTTCTCGAAGGGCTCAGCAATAAACCTTCCATAATTTGGCTGCAAGTCACTATGTTCAAAAACAATTTTATTCGGTCTTTTAAAACCCTTTAATAGGTTTCTAGGGGCCATTACTTCCTCCGTATAAAGGTCATCACGACTAGATCACACATGATTACATCCTTAAGCGCACTTTCAATATGCTTTCCTATTTGGAATAGAGCTCAACAACAAGCTGCTCATTAAAAGTGGCTTTAATATCCTGTCTGTTGGGGAAGCGCACGACCTTACCTGATTTTTGTTCAAAATTAACATCAACCCATTCAGGAACCGAACTGATAGCCTTCGACAATTTTATACAATCCTCAAGAATTGCGTTTTCTTTAAAGCTATCCCTTATCTCAACAATATCATTTTCTCTGACACGATAAGATGATATATCAACTATTATTCCATTCACCATAACGTGCTTATGCTGTACAAACTGTCTTGCCTGCATCCTTGACGACGCAAAACCCATTCTAAAAAGCACATTATCAAGCCTTCTCTCTAACAGAGACAGCATGATCTCACCGGTAACACCTTTCTTCTTAGAAGCTTCTGCAAAGATACGGCGGAACTGTTTCTCCAGCAGACCATAACTCTTTCTAATCTTCTGTTTTTCACGCAACTGTACCCCATAGTCAGACAGCTTCGATCTCCTTTTTTTAGGTGGTCCAGGAGGATATTTTTTCTTTTTGAGAGCACATTTATCTGTCAAACATCTCTGCCCCTTAAGCATTAAAGGGGTCATCTCGCGCCTGCATATTTTACATGAAGGTCCTGTATATTTTGCCATATTCTCCTCGCTCGATTAGACTCTTCTTCGTTTAGGGGGCCGGCATCCGTTATGCGGGATAGGAGTAACATCTTTTATTTTTACAATATCCAGACCCGTTTGTGCAAGGGAACGAATTGCAGCCTCACGACCTATCCCAGGCCCTTTCACCAGAACCTCAACTGTCCTCAACCCAGCGGTATCAATTGCTTTCTGTGCAGCAACTTTCGCTGCCATCTGTGCAGCAAAGGGCGTTGATTTTCTGGATCCCCTAAAACCTTCTCCACCAGAGGATGCCCACGAAATAACATTACCCTGCATATCCGTCAGGGTTATTATCGTATTATTATAAGTTGCCTGTATGAACGCTTTGCCAACAGGAATATTCTTTTTGTCTTTCTTCTTAGTTCTTTTTTGTTTCACTTATCAACTCCTGATTATATTACTTTTTCTTTGGAGATAAACCCGGTCTCCTACCTTTCTTTCGAGTTTTGGCATTATTCTTCGTATTCTGCCCCCTTACAGGAAGGCCTCTTCTATGACGAATACCCCGATAACATCCGATATCCATCAAACGCTTAATATTCATAGCGTTCTCGGTTCTTAAATCGCCTTCTACTTTTACATTTTTCTCTATAGTCTTTCTTAATACGTTGATTTCATCGTCAGTTAAATCTTTTATGCGCTTATCAGGATCGACTTGAGCTTCCCCAAGAATCTTTTTTGAAGTGGTCAACCCAATTCCGAATATATAGGTTAAACCAATTTCAACTCTTTTATTATTGGGTAAATCAACGCCTGCTATTCGAGCCATACCTACCTCTATCCAATTACTTTAAAGTTCTAATCTTCTGTCTTTGCTTATGCCTGGGATTTTTACATATAACTCTTATGACCCCATACCGCTTAATGATTTTACAATCACTGCATATTTTCTTTACTGACACTCTGACCTTCATAAATCACAACCTCGTTAAACATTATACGCATCTTCTTACTTTGATCGATAGATAATCCTTCCACGACTCAAATCATAGGGAGAGAGCTCAACTGTCACTTTATCACCAGGGAGTATCCTTATATAATGCATTCGCATTTTACCTGAGATATGTGCCAGCACCACATGTCCATTTTCCAGCTTCACACGAAACATTGCATTGGGCAATGGCTCAACAACGACTCCCTCAACTTCGATAGGTTCTTCCTTTGGCATATACTTCCTTGGCAATTTTATATACTAATCTCGGTAAGGATATTAGCTTTTCCATCAATCACTGCAACAGTATGCTCATAATGAGCAGATAATTTCCTATCCTTCGTTAAAACAGTCCAACCGTCATTCTGCACTTCCACCATGTAGCTTCCCGCATTGATCATTGGTTCAATGGCAAAAACCATTCCATTTATAATCCTCTGACCCCTTCCTGGTTGACCATAATTTGGTATCGAAGGTTCTTCATGGAGATTTTTCCCAATCCCATGACCCACAAACTCTCTTACTGGAGAGAAACCAAAACAGGTAACATAACTTTCAATTGCATGCGAGATATCGGAAATCCGATTACCCACATTACACACCTTTATCCCTTCGTTAAGGGATTCCCGCGTTACCTCAAGCAACCTGTGAGCGTCTTCAGAAATTTGTCCCACAGTATAAGTAAATGCAGCGTCTCCATAATAGCCGTCCAGAAATACCCCTACATCAACACCAATAACATCACCTTTCTTCAGCTTGGTTTTTTTATCGGGGATTCCATGAACCACCACTTCATTAATAGATGTACATAACGCTGCAGGGTAGCCTCGATATCCTAAAAAAGCCGGCTTTCCTCCACTTTCTTCGATAATATTCTGTGCTATACTATCCAATTCAAAAGTGGAAATGCCTTCTTCCACTATATCCTTTAATCTGTCAAGAACATCTGCAACTATTTTACAAGCTTTTCGTATTTTTTCAATTTGATCAGAACTATAAATATAAATACCCAATCGACTACACCAAAGTTGCCTTAGATAATTCCATCAAGCCCCAAATCACTAATAACGTCCTCTCAATCGCCCTTTCTTGAAGAAACCATCATAATGGCGCATGAGTAATTGAGATTCAATCTGTTTTAAGGTATCCAGAGCTACCCCTACAATGATAAGAAGAGAAGTGCCGCCGAATAAATACGCTAACTCATGAGAAAGAGTCGGCCACATATTAATTATGATATCCGGAACTATTGCTATCATTGCCAGGAATATTGATCCGGGTAAAGTAATTCGATTCAAAATCCTCATAATATAGTCCGATGTATTTTTTCCAGGCCTAATTCCAGGAATAAATCCACCATATTTTTTCAGGTTATC
>CALCJG010000356.1 GCA_937967705.1 uncultured Spirochaetia bacterium | reverse complement strand
GAAGGAGGTGACTATGTGCCCATCACCATGGAGGATTCCGATGAGCTTTCGGAGGGGGAGTGGGTGATAGCCATAGGGAATCCCTACGGTCTGCGCCAGTCCATTACCAGCGGTATCGTTTCCTCCAAGGGGCGCAACGACCTGGGTTTTGCCGATGTGGAAGACTTCATTCAGACCGACGTGCCCATCAATCCCGGGAACTCTGGAGGCCCCCTGATCAACCTTCAGGGAAGGATGGTGGGGCTGAATACGGCTATTCGCACGGTTTCCGGAGGATATCAGGGAATCAGTTTCGCCATTCCTTCCAATATCGTGAAACGTGTCAGTTCCGAACTCATTCGGAACGGACGCGTACGCCGGGGCTGGATGGGATTCCTGGTGCGGGAGAGGAAGGTATCGCGGAAGAGCGAGAAGTCCCTTCTGGAAGTGATATCCGTAATCAAGGATTCTCCCGCGGAGGATGCAGGGATACATCGTGGTGATGTCATCCGCTACGTGGATGACCGGGAGGTGGGCAGTCTGGGAGAGCTCGTTTCTACCGTCGCCCGGAAGGAGATAGGAACCCGGCTCAAGATAACCGTTTCCCGGAGCGGCAGACTGCACGATTTTCAGCTGCTCTGGAGGGAAAAGATCTATTACCAGAAAATTCAGCGGGGGCTGAAAACGATCTATACTCACTACGGGATAGAAATGGATGAGAATGCCAGTACCGGCGAAGTGGTCATCACCTATCTCTCCCCCATGCGGTCCGGATACCGGAGCGGTTTAAAAAAAGGGGACGTGATCGTCTCCCTTAACGGAAAAAAGGTTTCCACGCTGGAGTCGCTGGTGATGAAAGCCAAGGCCGGGGGATATCGCATCGAAAACCTCAACATCCGTCGCGGTGATACCCTTTACGGGATAGACCTCAGGGAGGAGGAATGACTCCCTCAGAGGGAGGTCTTGCTGGCATATGATGATGAGAATAAATAGCGGTATCATTCTAATCCTTCTCCTCCTGCCGGGGGGTGTGATGGCTCTGGACGGCGGGCGGAAGCCGGTCCTGATGGATGCCGCCTTCTTCTCCGGATTCAATGCGCTCCTGCCCCTGAAGCGTGATTTTTTTCTCGACGGGAAGCTGGGCCTCATCGTGAAGGCACAGGGACAGGTGGAAGAGATAAACGATAAAGGACGTTTCGGCAGGAAGTACCGGATAATTGTGCGGTGTACGGAATCCAAGGCTATCAATGTGCTCTATCATGTACACACGGATGATCCCGTCTACCTTAAGCAGTTGAAGAAAGGGGACTCCTTTTCCTTTGCCGGGATACTGAAGATGTACACCCCTCTCAGTACGCAGAGGGAGTCCTATATCTGCGACATCCTGCTTTCGGACAAAAAGGAAGAGGCGGATTGATCTATAATACCCTTACTCCCTGTAGAGACTCAGGACGTGATCCAGCAGCCTACATCTGTCTTTATCGCCCAGCCCGATGAATTCCAGTCTGTAATCCCCTGAAGTAGTGGCAGTATGTATTCTCGCAAGGATGTCGATATCTCCGTCCCCGACGCTGATATGTCCTTTCAGAAAATCCCCCTCATCCATGCTTTCCTCATAATGGAGAAGAGCCTCGCGATCGTTCAGCTCGACCAGCGTGCCCTGGCGCAGTGTCACGTCCCGGGACTCAAAGGTCCTGGGTGTGTCGCCTATGTGGAACGTAAAAAAGCTGAAGGGTTCGCGGACATGGGCAGTGAGGCAGCGTCTCTCCTTCTTCCAGCTGATCTTGTCCGTGTGTTCGAAGAAGGCGATTTTCAAATCGATGTGGAAATGGCCCAGAACCCTGAGCGGGAACTCATAGGAGGATTCGTGCTCGGTCCAGTAATAGGCGTCCAGGACATCCCCATCCCTGAGGACATCGATAAATTCCTTTTCCGCCCCCGCCGCCAGGTAGTAATCACTGTTGTCGATAATATGAATCTTGGAATATCCAAATCCCTTTTTATAGACTCGCAGAACGCTGTTGACCCTCAGGTCTTTTGTGGACCGTATTTTATTCCTCATTCGATTACCGGGTAATTGGTTTTCAGAGACTGCATCGTTTTCAGTATAATTCAGTTTGCCGTTCACGGCTTGAATCAAAGGACCTTTTATCAGTGGAGCAGAAGGCGATTACCGTGAGTGGACAAACAATAGGGTAGTCCTGTCAATATTTCAAGTGGATTTTCATCCAGGGGGGCTAAATAATACCTCTTTTCCGCTTTAGGATAAGAATTTTGAGAAGTTTACTTGATAAAAATCCGCAGGATTGCCAGAATGAGCGTCAGGGGTCTGGGGGGAGAGAAGCGCGTCATCACAGGGGCCGGGTCCCTGTATTCCTCTCACGGTCCTGCTATTTCAGGGTGAAACTTATGTCCCCGCCCCTTCAGGGTTGGAATGCATCAAATAGGAGGAGTGTTATGGGATCGGTATGGCTGATTATCTTTGCTGTTGTTGCCTTTGCAATCGGATACATCGTTTACGGCCGCTTCGTTGCCGGTAGACTGGGGATCGATCCGGAAAGAAAGACGCCTGCCCATACCATGTATGATGGTGTGGATTATGTGCCGGCGAAGGCCCCGGTGCTTCTGGGGCATCATTTTGCCTCCATTGCCGGGGCCGCCCCGATCATCGGGCCGATAGTAGCCGCGGTTTTTGGTTGGCTGCCAGTGGCTCTCTGGATATTTGTCGGGGGGATCTTCATGGGGGCCGTGCATGATTTTTCATCACTGATAGCCTCCGTGAGGCATCAGAGCCGTTCCATCGGGGAGGTCATAGAGGAGGAGATCGGCTCCAGGGGCAAGTTTCTCTTCCTGATTTTCTCCTGGTCTACGCTGATACTCGTTGTGGCGGTCTTCATCGTGGTGGTGGCGGATACCTTTGAGAAGGTACCGGCTGCCGCCAGCGCCTCGATGTTTTTCATCGCTGTGGCCGTTCTTTTCGGCATTCTGCTTTACAAGCTCAATCTGTCCCTGTCGCTGGCGACCATCATCGGCGTGGTTCTCCTTGCGTTCTCCCTCTATCTGGGCTGGATATATCCCCTGCAGCTTTCTGCCATAACCTGGTCCTACATCCTCATGGGGTACATCTTCATTGCCTCCGTCGCTCCGGTATGGATACTGCTTCAGCCGAGGGATTATCTCAACTCCTTCATCCTCTATGCCCTTATGATCCTGGGTCTTGCCGGAATCATCTATGTGAACCCGGAGATTCGCATTCCTGCTTTCACCTCATTCCATGTGGAGAAAATAGGTTATCTGTTTCCCATACTCTTCGTGACCGTAGCCTGCGGAGCCATATCGGGTTTCCATTCCCTGGTTGCGTCGGGAACCACCGCCAAGCAGCTAAACAATGAAAAGGATGCCAAGCTTGTGGGATACGGCGGGATGCTGATCGAATCCCTCCTGGCTATCGTGGCCCTCATAACGGCCGCCATGCTGCTGAAGGAGGACTACGTCAAGCTGAAGGGGAATCCGGTGGACATCTTTGCAACAGGCCTCGGGCAGGTGATGAGCCGTTTCGGGATCGATTTCAACGCCGGGAAGACCTTCGCGTCGCTGGCCGTATCGGCCTTCGCTCTCACATCCCTGGATACCGCCACCCGCCTCTCCCGGTTTGCCTTCCAGGAGTTCTTCCAGAAGAACAGTCTAAAGGCCGAGGAACAGCCCCTGCTGGCCAGGAATCGTTACATCGCGACCTTTATCGGTGTGGCTGCGGCGGGTTCCCTGGTGCTGAGCGGACAGGGACTGAAAATATGGCCCATTTTCGGATCAGCCAATCAGCTTCTGGCCGCCCTGGCCCTTCTGGCCGTCACGATCTGGCTGGGAAGGCATAAGAAAGGGACCCTCTTCGTCAGAATTCCCATGATGATCATGTTTCTGATTACGCTGGCCGCCCTGGCCCTGATGGTCTACCATAACGGCGTGTCCGGTAATTATCTCATCGCCGGGATCGCTGCAGTGCTCTTTGTTCTGGCGGTGACTCTGGCGGTTGAGGCCTTCCAGGGCATCAAGAGACCGACTGTGCAGTGAGTCCGATCCCCTTATCCGGGGATCGGAGGGAATGTTAAGGTAACTCGCCCCGACCTTCCGGGTTTGATCAGCCGAAGGAGAGGGGATCCCGTCGGATAAACTGTCGGGCGAGAAGTATGAGTACCCCCACAGCCAGCCCCAGCATCAGGATGTCCGTTACCATGAGAACATAGTTGGCTTCCCTGATGTACTGGTCCATCAGGATGATCAGTGAGGCGATCGTCGTCACGATCATGAACAATCCTGGTATCAGTGCGAAGAGATACCTTTTCCCCTTCTGCAGAAGCCAGCTGGAAACCACGAAAAGCCCCATGGCCGCTAGAAGCTGGTTGGCGGTGCCGAATATCGGCCAGAGTTTGCTGAAGGCATTGCTGTATGCCAAAACCCACATAAGAATTACCGATAATCCCGAATTGAACCAGTAATACTGAAAGAGTCTGGGGGGATTCTTGAAGAGTATTGTCCACAGCTCCTCAAAGAGGTAGCGGTTCAGCCTTACGGCGGCATCCAGTGTTGTTATGACAAAACCCTCCACCAGAAGAATGCCGAAAACGGTTCCCAGGGAAACGGGTATTCCCAATCCCTTGTGGAAGAGATGCCCCGCCGCGAGGGAGAAACCCAGAATGGGGTTGGATTTAACGTCACTCTGGGAGGGCCAGACAATGGATTTATAATCTGCGAAACTCAGTGTAGCCCCTACAGCCAGCAGGACACAGAGGGCCAGGAGGGATTCCAGGAGCATGCTGTTGAAGCCGATCTTGCGGGCGTCGCATTCATCGGACAGCTGCTTGCTGGTGGTTCCCCCGGCCACCAGGGAATGAAAGCCTGAGATGGCCCCGCAGGCGATGGTGATGAACATCATGGGCCAGATGAAGCCCAGGTTCCTTGCGCCCTCTTCGAGATTGAAACTGGGCATACTCACTGTGAGGCCGAAGCTCCCGGTCAATATTACGGACAGCCCCATCAGCACCATCCCTGCATAAAGGATCTGGACATTGATGAAGTCCCGGGGCTGCAGGATGACCCATACAGGGACACCGGCGGCGATCAGCACATAGACTGATATGATGATCATCCATACGAACGGCGTCATGCTGATGGGAAAGGCTATACCCAGTATTACGGACAGAACGCAGATGAGGGAGGCCAGAAGGTAGGCAACCAGAGTTGGGATCCCCTTTTTATAGATAAGCCAGCCGAGGAGGGGCGATGTCAGGGTGATGAAGATGACGGAGGTGGAGGCGATACCTCCTATTCTTCCCATCACGACTCCATTGATGGTGACCGTTTTCAGGAAGGTTTCGCCCTCCTTTACACCGATCTTCGATATGGGCCACAGAGAGGTAAGGGAGATGGATGTGGCGCTCAAAAAAGAGGATGTCACGAGCACAATCATGAGGATAGTAAAAGCGATGAACAGGTTGAAGCCCGAGTTCCCCAGTGTTTTACGGGCCACCTCGGCCATCGACCTTCCCCCTTCCTTCATGCAGATAAACAGGCTTGTAAAATCATGAACAGCGCCGAGGAATATACCTCCGATTACGACCCAGATCCAAGCGGGAACGAACCCGTACAGGATGGCAACGGTAGGACCCAGTATCGGTCCGGCGCCTGCTATTGCGGAAAAATGATGAGCGAAGAGCACATAGCGTTTCGTGGGGACATAGTCACGACCGTCATTTATCCTGCTGGCCGGTGTGGGGCTGCTTGCGTCCTCTCCCAGGGTTCTGGAAATGAAGCGTGCGTAGAATCTATTGGCGAGCAGAAAGGCAACTACTGCAGAAATCAGGTAGAATAGAACATTCATGGTGACCCTCCTTGCGAGTAAGGAAAGACCAGGACGCTCTATGGCCGGGTATGGAAATAGTCAATCACAATTTTTTTCGGAATGACCGTTACGGAAAGAAAAAATACTTGAAATATATCATCATCGATATTCATTGGCCATAGCTCTCGAGGTATCGTGTGTTGATGAAGAAAAGTCTGACAACCTTGCTTATCATCTCCATCCTGGCCGCAACGGTCTGCGGTTGTTTTTTTCTTCAAAACGAGAGCGATGATATAACGGCCCTCGCCGCGGAAGCGGAAAAAGAGACCCTGGCAATTTCCCAGGGAGGAACTTTTCAAAATAAAACAATCATCGAAATAAAAAGCCACACCGAGAAGGCCTACTGTCATAATCCCTATTATATCAAACCCTCCACTTGCCTCTTCAATTATCTTCATCAGGTGGAATGCGAACCCGTATACAAGTATTCTGTTTGGAGCAAAGGAGCTTACCTCTAGTATTCCCCACTAAAACCTTTCTGTTAGGGAGAGGTCATGCCCGGATTAGAGCTGACGAGCGGGAAACGTGAAACTTGGTTTCCCGACATCCGACTCGACGGCCGCTGTGTCCCCTGCTGACTGACCCTGTCTAATTGTTCCATGTCTGTGTAAAATATCTGAAGCAAATCAATGGATTACTCTCTTTCCCCCGTTTCGGGTTCTGGAAGAGATAAGGGTTGTACCGGTTCATAACGGGGTAGTTTTACCCACGTTTAGGTTCGGTTTGGCCGGTGCGAACTTACTGAGATTAGATCTAGTGCTGTTCTCTGAAACTCTTGGTGTACCCGGCTAGACAGAGCGTATCAGTTCTGTCCCTGGTATGCCAGTCGACTTGAGAGGGCTGATCATTTGTTTTTCTGCTGTTTTCTCCATCGGTGATAACGGCAGTGAGGCAATCAAATAATACTGGGGAACGGATTGAGAGCTGGCTTGCATATAACAAATTTCTTTCAGGAGGTGATCTTTGGGAAGTCATGATCAGGCAGTAAATCCATCAGTCTTGTATTTAATTCAGTCGTTCGTTGTGGGACCAGACGGGAAGTAAAACCGGCTGTTTTATCGGAACCCTCTGGGTTTCGGACTTAATCTAATTTAATAATCAGAGGTCAGTATGAAGATTTTAAAGCGGTTAATTATGTTGCTGGGGGTGTATCTGACAACGGCAGTGGGTCTCTTTGCCAGTGAGGCGGATTTGGCTATTCCCGATCTGCACGCCGGCAAGTTCAATAAGTTCGGGGGCATGACAGGATGGGATCTGCTGTTTTACGGTTCCTTCGTGATATGCGGTACCCTTGGTATCAGTCTTTTGCTTCGGCATCAGGTGAAAAAAATGAAGGCACACGAATCCATGCTTAAAGTTGCCGAGATCATTTTTCAGACATGCCGGACCTATCTTTTGCAACAGGGTAAGTTCCTGTTGATGCTCTTCGTCTTTATATCCTGTGCCATGGCTTTCTATTTTTACAGTTCAGCAAGTCCTCAGGTATCCGTACTTACCACTACCTCAACCCTGTTGCAGGTGCTACTGTTCTCAGTCGTCGGTATGGCGGGTTCCTATGCAGTGGCCTGGTACGGTATCCGTATCAATACCTTTGCCAATGCCCGTACGGCATTTGCCTCCCTGGCGGGGCGTCCTTGGGACGTGGTCAACATCCCCCTCAGAGCGGGAATGAGTGTTGGCCTCTTCCTTATCTCCCTGGAATTGGTCATGATGGTCATTATTCTTCTCTTTGTTCCGCGTGAGATCGTCGGGGTCTGTTTTCTCGGATTTGCCATCGGTGAATCCCTTGGAGCGTCGGCCCTTAGAATCGCAGGAGGTATTTTTACCAAGATTGCAGACATCGGTTCCGACCTGATGAAGATCGTGTTTAAGATCAAAGAGGATGATCCCCGCAATCCGGGCGTTATCGCCGACTGTACCGGTGACAACGCGGGTGACAGCGTCGGTCCCACGGCTGACGGTTTCGAAACCTACGGCGTAACCGGTGTTGCTCTGATCTCCTTCATTACCCTCGCTGTGGCTAATCCGGACATTCAGGCGAAATTGATCGTCTGGATATTCGCCATGCGGTTTCTCATGGATTTCTGTTCCGGTCTCTCTTATTTCGCCAATCAGGCGATCTCCGAGGCCAAATATGGTAAAAAGAAGGAGTTCGATTTTGAAGAGCCCCTCATGAGACTGATCTGGATCGCCGCCATACTCTGTATCAGCACCTCCTTTTTCATGAGCTATATGCTGATAGGGGATATTGGTGAAATCATGAAGAAACCGGAACTGAACTCTCTCTGGTGGCAGCTGGCATTGATCATCAGCTGCGGAACGCTTGCCGCCGTTCTCATCCCGGAATTTACCAAGGTTTTCACCAGCGCCAAGTCGAAACATGTCAATGAGATCGTAACGGCTTCTGAAGAAGGAGGTTCGTCATTGACCATACTTTCGGGTATCGTGGCGGGTAACTTCAGTGCTTACTGGATGGGGATGCTGATCGTAGGCCTGATGACAGGAGCTTATTTTGTCAGCCTTCAGGAGCTTTCGGTGGTTATTCCCGGATATGCTTCCATATTTGCCTTTGGTCTGGTGGCATTCGGTTTCCTCTGCATGGGGCCGGTCAACATCGCTGTGGACAGTTACGGTCCCGTAACGGACAACGCGCAGTCCATCTTCGAACTCTCCCAGATCGAGAGCATACAGGGTATCTCCGACAAGGTGAAGAAGGATTTCGGCTTTACTCCTGACTTCGAATCTGGTAAGAAGTATCTTGAGGAAAATGACGGCGCGGGGAACACCTTCAAGGCAACGGCCAAGCCCGTACTCATCGGAACAGCTGTCGTAGGAGCGACCACGATGATCTTCTCCATCATCCTGCTCCTTAAAAAGGTCGGTTTTCTGAACCTTTCACTGACAGATGCGCCGGTTATTCTGGGTTTCATTAGCGGCGGTGCAGTGATTTTCTGGTTTGTCGGTGCTTCCATGCAGGCCGTTACGACGGGAGCCTACCGGGCGGTCGAGTTCATCAAGAAGAATCTGAATCTCAACAAGTCCGAGGCGGATATAGAGGACTCCAAAACCGTCGTCAAGATATGTACTCAGTATGCCCAGACGGGTATGTGGAACATCTTCATCGCCCTGATGTCCACAACCCTGGCTTTTGCCTTCTTCGATCCCAACTTCTTTGTTTCTTATCTTGTGTCCATTGCCTGTTTCGGTCTCTTCCAGGCCATTTACATGGCTAATGCCGGTGGTGCCTGGGACAATGCCAAGAAGGTGGTCGAGGTCGATCCCAGAAGCCTTAAGGGAACGGAGCTTCACGCTTCCACAGTTATAGGAGACACCGTCGGCGATCCTTTTAAAGACACGTCTTCGGTCTCCATGAACCCGATCATCAAGTTTTCCACCCTTTTTGGTCTGCTGGCAACGGAGATAGCCATCGAGATGAAGCTGCATGCGATTAAGATGAAAACCATGGATTATACCATGTTTATCGGGATTCCCTTTCTGATAATCGCCCTCATCTTTGTGTGGAGGTCTTTCTATGCTATGAGAATTCCCAAGAAGAATTAGCCAGCTCACTAGTCTTGGGGATATAAACGGGGAGGGGGCGCTTCTCAGGCCCCCTCCCGAAATCCTTTTTTTATGCCGGTTATCAGCTCAAGATCCCTGTTCAAGAGCTGTTTTCTGGAAAATGATCATAACAAATGATCACTCCTAATCTTGGCCCACTTCATCTCAACTGGAGTGGGTTCCTTTTATAAAAAGGGGAAGGGGGTAGTAGGAAGTCCATCCATTTTTTTCCTTAAAAGGGAAAAAAATATGGGAGGGATGCGGATGAGTCGGGTCTTGTTCTGTCTCTATCATACTTAAGAGGGGGTTCGTGATGAGAGAACACTGGGGATCAAAAATAGGTTTCATCCTGGCTGCTGCAGGATCGGCTATTGGGCTGGGGAATATATGGAAATTTCCCTATCTAGCGGGATCCAACGGAGGGGCGGCCTTCGTGTTTGTTTATTTCCTCTGCATACTCATACTGGGACTTCCCATCATGATTGCCGAGATAGTTATAGGCCGGCATACCCAAAAGGACCCTGTTGGGGCTTTCTCCCTGATCGGAGGGGGGAAGTGGCGGGGTGTGGGATTCCTCGGGGTAACAGCGGGCTTTTTCATCCTTTCCTTCTATAGTATCGTAGGCGGATGGACTCTCGGCTATATGATCAAGAGTCTGACAGGGATTATCCCCCTTCTCGGCACCACGTCCGCCGCGGAAACCGAATTCAACGGTTTTATCCAAAGCCCGGTGAAAATGCTTTTCTATCATGCTGTCTTTATGATGGCTACTGTACTGATCGTGATACGCGGGATTAAGGAGGGGATAGAACGGTGGAATAAGGTACTGCTGCCGCTTCTGTTCGTGATACTCCTTGTACTCATCTTTCGGGGACTGACACTGGAGGGATCCTCGAAGGGGGTGATGTTTTATCTTAAACCGGATTTTACGAAGATTACCGTGAAAACCGTTATCGAGGCTCTGGGACAATGCTTCTTCAGTCTCAGTCTGGGAATGGGGGCCATGATCACCTACGGCAGTTACCTGGGGAAACGTGACAAGATACTCAGCGCCTCGCTGGAAATCGTCCTCCTGGATACCCTTGCCGCCTTTCTGGCGGGATTAGCCATTTTCCCTGCCCTTTACGCTGTGGGGATGATGCCGGATAAGGGTCCGGGCCTGACGTTCCACATCCTGCCCGTGGTGTTCGCCAGGATGGGTTTCGGATCGCTGTTTGCCTTCCTCTTTTTTCTGCTGCTGTTTATCGCCGCGCTGACATCATCCATATCCCTCCTGGAGGTAACGGTGGCCTATATGACGGATGAAAAAGGCTGGAGCCGAAGGAAATCGGTCGCCGTTTTCGGATTTCTCATCTTCCTCCTCGGCATCCCTTCAGCCCTCTCCTTCAACCTGCTTCGGGATGTAAAGGTCTTCTTCGGAAACACCTTCTTCGATTTTATGGATAAACTGACCACGATCTATATGCTGCCGGTGGGCGGCTTGCTGATAGCCCTCTGCCTGGGGTGGAAATACGGTCTGGACCGGACGATCCATGAACTTGACGAGGATTCCTCGCTCTATTGGCTCAAGGAGACCTGGGCCTTCGCCATCCGCTACATTTCTCCCCTGATACTGGCGCTTATCCTCGCCTACTTCGGGATATACAGGGTTTTGGTGAAGGGATGATGTTTCTGTAAGAGGGATGATTTATGTCCGCTGGAATCATCGGGGGACCGTCCCTTCAAATCTCATCCTGCGATAATATTTTTCTTGATTAAAATAGACCTTCCTCATTTTATATCATCCGTATTCCCGCCGGGAACCGGAACGGCGGGGTAGAGCGGGTGATGCCGTTTCAATCTGCATATCAGCCGACTGAAGGGAACAGACCCTGATGGAAACGGGGGTTCCCTCATTTTTTAGGATCCATTGACGGTCCTGCCGTAAAACGCTTTGTGAAAGGGGTTCCTGATGAATTTAACCATTGAAGATTACACGCTCATCGCCAATACGGTGAGGGCCCTATCCATGGACGGAGTACAGAAGGCCAACTCCGGACATCCCGGCATGCCGATGGGCTGTGCCGACATCGCCGCGGTGCTGTGGGCCCGGATCATGCAGTACAATCCATCGGACCCCGGATGGGCCAACCGGGACCGTTTCGTCCTGTCGGCCGGGCACGGGTCCATGCTCCTCTATACCATGCTGCATCTCACGGGATACGATCTGGGTCTTGAGGACTTGATGAACTTCCGCCAGCGGGGAAGCCGCACGCCGGGACATCCGGAGTTCGGCCATACCGCCGGTGTGGAGACCACAACGGGGCCCCTGGGACAGGGGTTTGCCAACGCCGTGGGAATGGCCTATGCTGCCAGGCTGCTGGGGGCGGAATTCGATGTCATCGACCATGCCGTCTATGCCATCGTCAGCGATGGGGACCTCATGGAGGGCATTTCCTCCGAGGCCGGTTCCCTGGCGGGCCACTGGGGACTGGGGAACATCGTCTTCGTCTATGATTCCAATCAGATCTCCATCGAGGGGGATACCAGTCTGGCCTTTTCCGAGGACGTGGAGAAGCGCTTTCTTTCCTATGACTGGCACGTTCAGAAAATCGACGGTCACGATTACGGGCAGATCGAAACGGCCCTCCTGAAGGCCCGGGAGGAAAGGCAGAAGCCTTCTCTCATCATAGCCAATACACGGATTGCCAAGGGCAGCCCGGGCAAGGAAGGCAGCGAGGACTCCCACGGCTCTCCGCTGGGAGAGGAAGAGGTGCGCAAGACCAAAGCGGCCATCGGCTGCGACGCTGACGCGAAGTTCTGCGTGCCGTCCCGGGTTTACGAAATATTTCAGGAGCGGAAGAAAGAACTGACAGGAGTCTACAATTCCTGGCAGGAATCCTTCAAGGGCATTATAGCGGGTGATAAGCGGACCCGGTGGGATTCCTTCTTTACCCGGCCGGACGGTGAGGTGCTGAGAAAACAGATGCCCGCTTTCGATGTGGAAAAGAAGATCGCCACGCGCAGCGCCGGGGGAAAGGTGCTAGAGTCCCTCTTCAAGAGCCTGCCCCCTCTGGTGGGAGGATCGGCTGACCTGGCACCCAGCAACAAGACCTTCGTCAAGGGATACAGCGCTTCGGGCAGGGATCAGGCGGGGCGCAACGTCCATTTCGGGATACGAGAGCATGCCATGG
>CALCJG010000355.1 GCA_937967705.1 uncultured Spirochaetia bacterium | reverse complement strand
TTACTGCTCCTGAATGATTGTGGGGATCATGACCCTGCGTGGTATTCCATTTAGGGGGGGATGGGGGATGCTGGCCACAACTTTTTTATCCTGTCTGCCGGGCATCCCTGACGGCGTACTCTCACGAGGCCGTATGATCGGGGTTTACCCCTTCCTCCTCCCAATCGTTCAAAACCTGATAGACCGCCCGGGACAGGGCTTCCACGGTATAGGGTTTCTGAATGAACCCGTTGATACCGAGATTGAATCCCCTGACAGCCTTTTCATCCTGCTTAAAGCCGGATGTGAGAAGGACCCGGACGTTCTCATTGATCCTGCGCATCTCGATGTAGGTATCCAGACCGGATTTTTTCGGCATCGCCAGATCCAGGAGGACCAGTCGGATTTCCCGGAAGCGCTCCCTGTAGAGGGACAGTCCCTCCTCGCCGTCGGTTGCCAGAAGCACGGTGTATCCGCAGGTCTCCAGGATATCCCTGGCCACGTTTCGTATCATCGCCTCGTCATCCACTACCAGGATGAGGCCTTCCCCGGACCTGATGGCCTCCTTACGGTCGATCTCTCCTTCCGCCCCCTCCCTCTCCAGCACCGGCAGGTAGACGTTGAAAACCGACCCGGACCCGGGCTCGGAATAGACATCGATAAATCCCTTATGAAGTTGCACGATATTGTACACCATGGAGAGGCCCAGTCCGGTTCCCCGGCCCTTCTCCTTGGTGGTAAAGAAGGGATCGAAGACCTTGGCGGCCGTTTTCGTCGTCATCCCCACCCCGTTATCCTGCACGGAGAGTATCCAGTAACGGAACCCCTCCATGGCGTCAGGATGCTGCAAAGCGAATCCGCTGTCGGCATCTATCCATTTCAGGGAGAGGGAGAGCTGACCCCCCTGCGCCTCATCCTCACCCCGCATGATGGTCATCGCATGGGCGGCATTGATGCAGAGATTGAGTATGACCTGCTCGATCTGCGTTGGATCCGCCATAACCAGGGCCGGATTGTCCAGAAAGGTAAAATCCAGCTCCACCGACTTGTCCAGTGTGCTCTGGCATATCTTCAGCACATGGCGCAGGGACTGATTCAGATCCACCGGGGAGAAATTGCTCTCCTGCTTGCGGGAAAGGGTCAGAAGTTGAGCTACCATCTCGGATGCCCGGCGTGAGGCCTCCTCCAGGATATCGAGATACCCGCTCCATTCCTCCCTCGCCTCCTGGATAGCCCCGCTTTCCCGGAGCTGGAACTGCATCAGGGAAACGGTACCCATGATGCCCCCCAGCACGTTGTTGAAGTCATGGGCCAGCCCGCCCGCCAGGGTCCCGATGATCTCCATTTTCTGCGACTGTCGAAGCTGCTGCTCCGCCTTTTCCAGGTCGGTGATGTCATCCAGGCGGATGGCCATTCCTTCCACCCCGTTCCTCACCAGAGGAAACATGGTCATGTTGACGTAGCGCTCATGACCGTTACGGAAGAGATCCCGCTTCGTCTCGAACTGCTGCCGCTGAGTTATCACACTGTGGTAGACCTCCGCGTATTTCCTCAGATAGGGAACCACCTCGTAGAATTTTTTCCCTATGGCCTCGGCGGCGGATATCCCGGTAAAACGTCCCGCCGCTTCGTTCCATTCCACGATGTTTCCCTCCTCGTTGACGGAGATGAGCATGGAGGGCATGGAGTCCACCAGGTTTTTAAGGTAATGCCGCATGCGGCTCATCTCCGCCTCGTTCTGCCGGATGAGGCGGACCGCCTCCTGTATCTGGGAAGCCTTATCATGGAATGTTCTGTAGAGGACTTCCATCTCCTCGTATCGGGTGAAATCCGGCGACCCCTATCCGCCCTCTTCTCCAGTTCCCAGTCCTGAATCAGGGTTATGAAATGACGCAGGGGCTTCCAGAAGAGAATGAACTGCCAGCCGACCTTGATCATGAGAATCAGGGCCACTACGGCGATGAACAGCGGGTAATAGTACTGGATGGTCTGGAGGACCACGTAGACCTCCGTCATCGGCGTCAAGATGGCCACCCCGCTGTTCAGGGCCGGCATCACCTTTCGGGAAAGGAGGTACTCCCGGTCCAGGGTGATCTCGCTTTTACCGTCCGTAGGCAGCACATAGAGGGGAAAATTGTCCCGGGAACTGGAGAGAACAAGGCCATCCGTTGATGTCAGGAGTACCACGCTGTCGGTGTATTCCGCCACCCTCCTGAGATACTGTATCATTTTCTCCAGGCCGATTCGGACCACCAGGGCATCTCCGTTTTTTTTACGGGCCAGATAGAGGCTGAGCTTATCGTTTTCCGGCGAGCGGAAGACCTGGGAGGAGTGCTCACTGCCCGGAGACAGACCTCTCACGAACTCGCCCAAACGGCTGCTTCCCAGATCGTAACCGGCAAAGATCTGGCTGCCGGGATCCTTCTTGATGATCCGCGAGATCCGCAGCCCCCCGCTGACATAGTATATGTCGGAAAAATCCTGCAGCAGGGAAGCGCTTCCCATTTTATCCCCAGTCTTCAGGTAGAGTTTAAAGGTATCCCGGTTCTCCTTGAGGAAATCCTCGATGATCATCTCGATTTTATGGATCTCCGAGATCTGCATCTTCCCGTAAACGCCCCGTATGCTGCGCTGCAGGGCGATGAACAGAAACAGCAGCATCAGAGAGATCACCAGGAACGTGACGATCTCGAAAAGGATGTAGAAGGACCGAATGGTTCGTTTCATCGGAATTCCCGGGCCACATCCGTAACGAAATAGAGTTCAGAGTGTACATCGCCGCAGGAATTGAAACGAATCTCCCCGAAACTGGTTTTAAATGTCTTCTTCCTGAGCATATAGGCCCGGATCTCATCCGGAGTGACGAACCCCGCCTCGAAGGCGTCATTGAGCACCTCCAGGGCCCCGTAGACGTTCAGGCTGATGAAGGTGGGGGCGTGTCCATAACGCTTCCTGAATTTGTCGATGTAGGCATCCACCGCGCTGTTGGCCTCCCGGGCGGGATAATGGGAAGGCATGACCGCGTTCTTCAGCGCCCCTCCGGCGGTTTCCACGAGATTGGGACTTTTCATCCAAGGGGTGAAGACGATGCGGCAGGAGGGGTTGATCACCACCGCCATCTGGGCTATCCCCCCGATATGGCTCTTGTACCCCCCCACGAGAAGATACAGGATGTCGAAACCTGTTTTCTTCATCTTCGCGGAGAGATCTGTCATGTCCATACGGCTCACCCGGATGTCGATGAGATGGATGGTCTTCTTCCGGCAAAACTTTTTGAAGTATGTAAAGGCAGGGGTCGTGTAGGCGTCATTGTCCAGATCCCGAATCACCAGGAGGTTGCTGCCGGGCAGCTTGCCGATGTACTCTGCGATCCGCTTCTGCTCCTCCTCAACATCGGGTATCACCCGGAAGATGTAATCGTCCTTCTTTGAGAGGAGGTCCGTGGTCGCTCCGGTTACCAGGGTAAAGACCCTGTCCTGATTGATCTGATCCATGATCTCGACGGCACAGGTAGAGACGTGGCTGGTGACGAGTATATTGATCCCCTTTTTCCGAATGCTTTTGTAGGCCGCAAGGGCGTCCGCCGGGGACCATTTGTCGTCTATGGGGAAGATGTCGATCCGGCTGCTCTTATGCTCTTCCAGGAAGAACTTCGCGGCGTTCACCTCGCTGCTGCCCACGATGGAGCCGGATTCCAGCTTGGTCATGAGGGCCACGGGTATTTTATCTTTTTTGGTACAGGAAAAAAATACCGCCGCTACACAGAGAAAGGCCGTACCCGTCAGATAAAGACATCTCGTCCTTTGCATATCCCCCCTCCCGCCGTTTATAGCTGTATCATGATCCGGGGAGTTTTCCCCGATAAGGCGAAACGCCCCCTTATCAGAATACACAAAATCAGGAGGAAAGCAAGAGATTTTCGTGGTTAAATTTGCGAACCTGTTGATGCGACGACTACCCCCGCCCTGCGGTCGGGGACAGAATCTTCCGGAACGGAGCGGCCTATTTGCCCATCTCCTTCAGGTTTTTCTTCATGTCCTTTCTCATCTTCTCCGAGACGGGGGTATACTCCAGCTTCAGCCTTTGCTTCATGGTCTTCAGAAGGGACTCATACTCCAGATCCTGAAATTTCAGTTTTTCCAGGGACAGGGGGAGGGTATAATACAGGACACCGGTTCGGCTTTTACTCCACTCGTCCCAGGTTGTGTGTTCAGGCAAATCCTTTTTCATCGCCGCCTCGACGGCCCCTTCGGTGATTCCCATGAGCACAAATCCCGTAACACCGCCCCCTTTATACACACTTTTCTCCTCGTACCTCTGCGTCAAATCAAGGAGGCTGGCCGGCCGGTACCCGTTGCCGTCATAATAGACCTTTTTATAGACCGGGGACCCGTCTCTGTCATAGAGTACCGCTTCATAGGTGAGCTGATAGCGGAAGGCGTGCATGGACCCGGGTATGGTCACCTGCAGGGAGTGAAACCAGACGCCATCTGTCTTCTCCTCCCGGGCGATCCGGCGGATCAGGGCCCTGTCCGGCCGATAGCGGTAATTGTAGGCCCACCAGTACATTCTGTCCCGGTCTTTATTACTGACCTTCTTCTTTTCACTGGATGAAAGTCTGGGCTGTATGGGAAACTCGGGACAGGGTGCCGTCCGGGCAACCGTTTTTTC
>CALCJG010000354.1 GCA_937967705.1 uncultured Spirochaetia bacterium | reverse complement strand
GCGATTATGTGGACCGGGGCAAGCTGGGCGTGAAGAGCGGCGAAGGTTTTTACAGCTATCCCCATCCCGCCTATATGAAGCCCGGCTTTCTGCAGGGAGAGGGAGAGTAGAAAAACATGTTCCCGGCTGAGCGGTCAGGGAAAAAGGAATACGGGTACAGGAGGAGCATATGAGCAGGATAGAATTCAGTTTTAAGGACAAGGTGGCCCTGGTGACCGGGGCGAGCCGCGGCATCGGCGAGGCCATAGCCGGGTCCCTGGCCGCCCATGGGGCTCAGGTGATCCTCTCCAGCCGGAAGATAGAAGCACTTCAGTCTGTGGAGAAGGGGATCCGCGAGGCCGGCGGCAAGGCCGTTTCAATAGCCTGCCACACGGGGGAGATGTCACAGATTGAGGGGCTCTACAGCGAGATTAAAAAACAGTTCGGCCGCCTGGACTATCTGGTTAATAACGCCGCCACCAACCCTTACTTCGGGGAGATGATCGGCGCTGACGAGGCCGCCTGGGAAAAGACCATGGGCGTCAATCTGAAGGGATATTTTTTCGTAGCCCAGAAGGCGGCCCTTATGATGAAGGAGGGCGGGGGAGGATCCATCGTGAACGTGGCCTCCATCAACGGAGTGAGACCGGCTCCTTTTCAGGGTATCTACTCCATAAGCAAGGCGGGGGTCATAGCCATGACCAAAGCCTTCGCCAAGGAACTTGCGGCCCATAATATCCGGGTCAACGCTCTTCTGCCGGGTCTGACCGACACCAAGTTCTCCTCGGTGATGGTAAAAAACGAGGGACTCCTCAATATGGTGCTGACGGGCATCCCGATGAACCGAATAGCCCAGCCCGAGGAGATGGTGGGCGCCGTGCTCTACCTGCTCTCCGACTTCGCCTCCTTCACGACGGGAAGCACCCTTGTGGTTGACGGGGGGATGATCGCCTGACAAGAAAGGCTTGAATTTTCCGGGCCCCTCTGTTAAGGAGGGCCGGGATGATAGCGAGTCTGAAACAACAGCCAGGGCTGAAGGCAGGGAGGGGGGTGATATCTTCCAATTTCCAACCCCTTTCCCGGGAGGCCCGGGAATTCATCGGGGAGATGAACCGGATGGGATCTGCCCGGTTACCTTTTCTCTTCATCATCGATTTCGGCTTTACCCGCCCGCTCCTCTTCCCTCTGGCTGCCCTGGACGGGGATAAAGTGTGTTTCTTGATGAACGGTCTTGAGGATAAATCCCTGCAGGATATCCCCAGCTCCTTTCGATTTGAGAAGCATCCTCCGGAGTATCGTCGTTACCTCGAAGCCTTCGCCTATGTGAACGAGTGTCAGCGTCGTGGCGATTCCTATCTCTGCAATCTCACCTTCCCCACGCTTCTGGATACCGACCTGACCCTGGAGGAGATTTATCGCTGTAGCCGGGCCAGGTATAAACTCTTCCTTCGGGATCGCTTTACGGTCTTTTCCCCGGAGACCTTTGTGCGGATACAGAGCGGCAGGATATCCTCCTTTCCCATGAAGGGGACCATAGACGCTGCGGTGCCGGATGCTGCTGCAGTTATTCTTGCTGACGAGAAGGAGACGGCGGAACACATCACCATCGTTGATCTCATCCGTAATGACCTGGGAATGGTGGCGCGTAACATCCGGGTAAAGCGATTCCGCTATGTGGAGCGAATACGGACACAGTATCGGGATCTCCTGCAGGTGAGCTCCGAGGTTTGCGGTGATCTTCCATCGGATTATCACGAACACCTGGGAACCATCATGGCGGCAATGCTCCCTGCCGGTTCCGTTACCGGTGCCCCCAAACGCCGAACAGTGGAAATCATCCGTGCCGCGGAGGGTTATGAACGGGGATACTATACCGGCGTCTTCGGCGTTTTTGACGGTCAGGATCTGGAAAGCGCGGTTATGATACGTTTTGTGGAGCAGAAGGACGGCAGGCTCTACTATAAAAGCGGCGGGGGGATTACCGTTTACAGCGATCCCCTCTCGGAATACAGGGAAATGGTGGACAAGGTTTATGTGCCGATTGGTTGAATCTCTTAAAATCCTGGACGGACGGTTATATCACACCTCTTATCACAACGCCCGTATGAACGCCTCGCGGCGGCAACTCTTTCGCTGTGCAGGATTACTGGACCTGGGGGATATCGTTCGCGTACCGGAGGAACACCGGCTGGGTCTGTATAAATGCCGGGTGATCTACAGTAATGATGTCCATGCCGTGGAATTTCATCCTTACGTCAAGAGAACGGTCTGCAGCCTGCGTCTCCTTGAAGCGGATGATATCGATTACTCTCACAAGTACGAAAACAGAGATGCCATCAACGACCTGCTCTCTTTGGAAGGGGATTGCGGTGATGTTTTGATTATCAAACAGGGAGAAATTACCGATGCCTCCTCCGCCAACGTGGCCCTTTTTGACGGATACAGATGGGTAACCCCCCTTAATCCCCTCCTGAAGGGGACCTGCCGTGCCCGGCTGATCGATGCGGGAATACTTGCGGAAAGGAGGCTCTGTCCCCAAGACCTGAGACGCTTTACAAAACTTTCGCTGATCAACGCCATGATGGACCTTGGGGAATGGGAGGTTCCTGTTGATGCCGTTGTTGGTTTGGAAAACTTTATGTAAAAGAAATTGTATTCCTATTGTAAAGTCCGGGAATGGAAAGGGATATTGTCAAACGATCGATTTAGCAAGGCATACTATTAGGGAATAGACCTGAATATGATGGTTTTGATGACCTTGACTGTGTTATAAATCCTATGGATCAGGGGTCAGAGCCTAGTTCCTTATAATAGGCTCTGACCCCTTTTGCAAGCTTTCACAGAATTTCTCAACACCCCCGCCTTTTTACTTTTCATCATCATCCACCCTTCGACGTATTAATACTGTACATCCCCAGGAGGAAACCATGGCCCGAAAACAGAGACTGC
>CALCJG010000353.1 GCA_937967705.1 uncultured Spirochaetia bacterium | reverse complement strand
CATACTTCCGTGAGGAGCTGTAAGTGCCCGCCGTCTGATCGTCCACCAGGGGCCGCAGTCCCCCGTAGGAGAAGATCACGTCCTCGTAGCGGAGGTTCCCGTCGCCGAAGGAGGAGTTAATCTCGGAGATGAACTCCTCTATGCTCTCCCGGGTCACCCGGTACTCATCCGGGCTTCCCACGTATTCCCGGTCGGTGGTCCCTATCAGGCTGTATCCCCGCCAGGGCACCAGGAAGAAATGGCGCCCCTGCGGCGTCATCAGCGTGACCGCGTGGTTGTATACCTTTTTTTTGGTGATGATATGTATCCCCTCGGACCGGCGGATCTGATGATTGCCGTTCCCTTTCTGAGCCAGCCCCAGAACCAGGTCCGCCCAGGGACCTCCGCAGTTGACCGTCAGTGTCCCCCGCACCTCGTGGCTTTTTCCGGACAGCAGGTCCTTGACCTTTACCCCTGCAATCTTCTTCCCGTCAGTGTAGAGGAACTCCTCAACCTTGGCGTAATTGGCCACCTGCGCACCGTATTTGACCGCCGATTTTACGAAGGCCAGGGTGAGCCGCTCGGGGAAGATGCTCTGACAGTCGTAAAAGATCGCAGCACCGGTGAGTCCCTCCTTTCGCACCCCCGGCTCCGTTTCCATCACCTTTTTCCGGGAATAGGATTTGTGATTGGGAATGCGCTTGGACTTGTCCCATGTATGCTTTTTATCGAAGGAGAGGATGTCGTAGAGGGTGAGGCCGATCTTCATGATCCACTTGTTGTTCATCAGCTTGTCGTAATTGGGAAACATGAAGGGGATGGGATAGACGAAATTGGGGGCGATGTTTTCGAGTATGCGCCTCTCCCGGAGGGATTCCCGCACCAGGCCGAATGCCATGTTGTTGAGATACCGCAGTCCCCCGTGTATCAGCTTGGAGGTGGCCGACGAGGTGGCCCATCCGAAGTCGCTCTTTTCCAGGAGGGCTACCTTGAGCCCCCGGCTCGCGGCGTCATAGGCCACGGCGGCCCCGGTGATCCCGCCGCCGATGACCACCAGATCGAAGTTTTCTTTTTTGTGTGTTTCCAGAAATCGTTTCATGTTCTCCCCCCGTACAGGTAGTTTACCGCCGCCGGGACATCACCCCTGATGCGGCTTTTGCTGGGTATTATAATAGGCATAGATGGCCTTCTCGGTATATTCCAGGATGGCCCTCATGATCCTTCGGGCCTTTTCCTCCTCGCCTTTTTCCAGGGCGGCCAGGATATCCCTGTGAAACTGCCGGGACTTCTGCCGGTTTTCCTCCCGCTCGAAATAGAGAAAGCCGTAGTCCCGGAAGATCTGATTGAAGAAGTTGAGCATAAAGACATAGAGGAGATTTTTGCTGGCCCGGGCGACGAGGTGATGCAGGGCCAGGTCCTTTTCCAGCAGGGAAAGGTCCGCCTCTTCCGCCGCAACGATCTTTCGCAGCTCATCCAGTTCCGCCTTCGTTCGATTCCGGGCGGCGTAAAAGGCCATCTCCGGAACCACGATCCCCCGCATCTGAAGTACCCCGGAGAGTATGTCCGGGGAGATAGTCCCCTCGAGATACAGGATGTTTTTAAACAGCTCCAGGTTGCCGCTCTCGTAAAAGTTCTTTACGTAGATGCCGTCACCGTGCCGAATCTCCACGAGTCCCAGCACCTCCAGCTTCTTGAGCGCCTCCCGTACCGTTGCCCGGTTGACCTCCAGCTCTGCGGCCACTTCCCGCTCCGCCGGAAGCTTGTCCCCCGGCTTGAACGCCCCGGAGAGTATGCGCTTCTGGATCTGCCCCACGATCTCTTCGTGAAGGCGGCTCCGGTTGACCGGCGATAGTTTTTTGGCTTCCGGTGTCATCTCCCCCCTCTTAGGTTCGGTGGCCGAGTGGTCCGACCAATTATAATATACTGTTGTTTTCCCCGATCGTCAAGGGGGGCAGAGGTTTTTTTATACTTTCAGTCTATATTTTGATTTGTCCTCTCTTAACTGGCCGCTTGCTTCTCTTCCATATTCTTCTGCCACAATAGCCGCTGATGGGCACTGGCCCTACCATGGGTTGATTCCAATTTATCGATTGACATCCCTCCCCGTTCGGACTATATTTAGTCTAGTCATATAAACTTAGCTAAGTTTTGCATAGGTGTTTTACCATGATAGTAAACATTCACGAAGCCAAAACAAACCTCTCCAGGCTCATTGAGAAATTCCAGGCGGGTGAAAAAATCATCATCGCCAAAAACGGGAAGCCCCTGCTGCAGTTTGCGCCTCTTGACAGTGAACCGGGCCGGGAGAGGCCTGTCGGCTTTCTTCACTGCGACATCGACATGACCACTTTCCACGACCCCCTGGAGGAGATGGAGGACTATCAGTGAAATACCTCCTGGATACGCAGGTGCTGATCTACCTCGGCTGCGGGCATACGGAAAGAATAGGAAAAAAGGCCCTCAGGGCTTATCACGACCGGGAATCTGAAATATACATCAGCCAGATATCCTACTGGGAAATGGCCATCAAGATCAACATTGGGAAGCTGACCATTCCCATAGGGCTGCAAAACGTCATGATCCTGGCCAGAGACGCTGGGATATCGCTTCTCCCCATGGAGAACGAACATATCCTGAGGTATCAGACTCTTCCCCGCCAGGAACAACACAGAGACCCCTTCGACCGGTATATCCTCGCCGTGGCCCTCTGCGCAAAGATGAGCATCCTCAGCGATGATGAAAAATTCGACTTGTACAAAGAGGCAAAGAGGGTCTGGGACTGACGTTGACTAGATGTATTGGAGGGGCCCTGGAGGAGCACAATCTGCTGTACCCCTCCAAATACTTCGGCATGGAAATAAAGCGAACCCCCGACGGTAAGGAGGTGTCCGGGAGCTACAGCGTGGTCAACCACGTTTACGTCAACGGCGTCAGGGCCGCCGCGCTGACCCCCGGCGGGGAGGCGCTGTATTACTTGACAGACCAGGTGGACAGCGTTAAGGTAGTGGTAAACGACCGGGGCAAGCCGGTAACGCGGACCGAGTACCTCCCCTACGGGGAGACCTGGTTTACCGAGGGAGACGAGGGCAACGCCCCGAAGTTCAACAGCCAGGAGCTGGACCGGGAGACCAATTATTATTTCTACAACGCGCGTTACTACGACCCGGAGATAGCGCGTTTTGTAACGGCGGACAACCTGGTGGACAACGAGTCCGACACCCAGGGCTGGAACCGCTTCAGTTACGTAAAAGGCAACCCGGTGGTGTACAAGGACCCGACGGGGCATTTGATCGATCCTGTTAGTTTGGTGGCTGGAGAGACAATTGCAACAGGGATGTTAATATATAATAAATTGAAAATTGGAAAGAATGAGAAACTAGATGTAGGGAGTAGATTAAATAAAGTAAAAAACCCAAAAAAAAGCATCTCTCCAACAACGGTAAAAGAAGGAACGGTTATTATTAATTATGGATCACCATATTATAATGATGGGAAAAAACATTATGGAGGTGGAATAGATATAGCTGCGGGAGAAAAGGATAGAATAATTTCACCGGAAAATGGTGTAGTATCAAAAATTCATTTAGGTGAAGAGGATGAATCACCTGCAAGTTATATCACAATCAAATCATCTAAAACTGGATGCTATGTTACATATAAACATACACAACACTCAGATAAATTGATAGAAGGCCAAGCAGTAAAAGCTGGTCAAATAATTGGAACACCTGACTTAACTGGGAAAACTTCAGGTTATCATCTTCATTATGAAGTAAAGGACAAAGATGGAAGAGAAGTTGATCCAGTGAAGTATCTAAAGGAAATACAACCGAATTTAAAATTTGAAATTAATCCAAAAACAAATACTAGAAAGATGTATGAAAAATATAATACTGAAGCATTGAGAATTATAGATGAAAGTCAAACAGTGAAAGAGGTAAAATAAATGTATAAAACTATCATTAAGGTTTTTATTTCGATGATGGTACTTTACCCGACCATATTAGTAAATGCAGGTGAATTGATTGATGAAGGACAAATTAGAGAGACAGTGAATAAAGTTATTGGGTATATTATTAATAATGAACCAAAGATGTTTTTAAAAATGTTACCATCTGAGTATAATATTATGGTTGGGACTGATCAGTGGTTGAAGAAATGTGAAATAGAGAAAGAATTTAGTAAGAAAGGGAGGTATTACTTAAGATTATTTGATACGCATGGATTCAATGGATATAGACTGAAACATTATAAAAGTAATAGAAAAGGACGTGTATTTAAGAAGATGAATTCGATTCGAGATGATTTAATTATTGCAAAAATGAAAAATTTACGTATTAAGCTAATTCAACAACCATATAAGACTGTTGAATTAGTAAACGTTATACTTACATGGGATGGTAAAGAGTCAGTAGATAAAGGTGGTAGTAATTATTCACTTCATCTTGAAAAGATTAAAGGTAAATGGTGGTTAGTAGATATTGTAATTAGGGATTAAGCGAGAAGAAGCAGAGAGGCTGTTCATTTAACCTGAAGTTCCCCCGAAAATCAGGACACTCAGTTATGTTTCGCTTCACCCAAACGGGAATTTTTAACGGTTGAATTAAGCGGGTAAATC
>CALCJG010000352.1 GCA_937967705.1 uncultured Spirochaetia bacterium | reverse complement strand
GAAAGATTCCTCCATTGATATTCACATAACAGATTGCATGATTGAAATCACCCAGATAGGGAACATCCGTGTTCGTCTCTCCCTTATCCGCCGTTCGCAAAAGGGTCAACCGGGCATCCAGCCCCGCCTCCCTTAGCATGGCCACCAGAACCAGCGATATATCCTTACAGTCCCCCATCCGGCTATGATAGGTGTCATCGGATCTCCTGGGCTGAATCCCCCCTATCCCGAACTCGAATCCAACATACCGCACAACGCCATTGACATGATTGTAAATCCGCCGAATTTTCTCATCAGGCTTCATAAACCCCTTTCCAAGCGACCGTGCAACTTTTCTCATTTCATCGCTCAGCATTATACGATTCGCCAGAAGCGAATGATACCATCGATACAACTCATCCCAGTTTTTAAAGGAAGTAAAGTATACAGCCGGTAGCAGATCACCAGAGGGAGGCATGGCAGGTTCCTTTTTCAACCCCTCGCTGTTCAGCAATCTCACCTGATATACATCCCTCTGGCCGGCCTTTTCATAAAGAATAGATTTCCCGTCAATACCCTTAACATGACAATAGATATGTCGGCTTTCAGGAAAACTCATGATTATATTCGTTGTCATAACCCTGAGATCCCCTCCCAGGGTTATTTTTTCGCCATAATAGTTTTTGAAAGCCTCACCGCTCCGGCTTTTCACATGATAACGGAAGGTGAGGATGCTGCCCTTCTGCAGGGATGATACTGGAATGATATGCGCCTCGAGATCATAATAGAGCCGGCTTTCAGGATCGGAAAGAGACCGGACATGCTTTTCCCTGCTCTCAACCCGGTTCGAGCCGTTATGCACCACACATTCGAATTTTTCGATATAATCGGTTTTCGGATTGATGACTATATATTGCCGTGAAAACCTTTCGATGAGCGATGTATCATTGATTTTATACACCTTCCGCACTTCCTTTTCGAAGGAACCGTCCTCCTGCACGCGAATGGCCTTTTCATCCAGAAGGCAAACGGCCGGCTCATCCCTGTATGCTTGCGCCTTCTTGACAAGATTATCCAGATCATCCTTGATTCGGAATTTATCCAGCTCATCGGTTTTCGGGAATAAAAGAGTATAATACTGCTTAAGCGAAAAGTTATTGGGATCCTGTTCCAGGGCCCTTTGCAGAAAACTTCTGGCAAGAAACGTTTTTCCCCTTTTGTGATAAAAGAGCCCCGTGCGTATCAGCGCCTCGGGATTTCGCGGTGATATCTTCAATGCCGAGGAAAGCGCTGCCAGGGCCAAATCCTGTTTTCCGGTGTTGGCGGCAATTCCCGCCAGGCGCAGACGGAGAAACACATTTCGGGGATGATGCCTCAAGGTTCCACTGATCAGATCGACCGCTGTCTCATACTGCCCTGATTTTTCAAGAGCTGTCAGGAGATTATCCAGGATCGACCCATCCCCCCTGTCACACCGGTAGAGCTCATGAAGATGTGATGCGGCTTTCCTGTATTTTCCGCGGTTCATATATATCGCCGCTCTCAATTTATGGGCATCACAGTGCAAATCCAGTTCATCGAGCCTGTCTGCAACTCTCTCAGCCTCATAATCCCATTCCATCTTCATAAATAGAGAACCCTGGAGCCATAGAGGAATCGCCGAGTCGGGATTGACCTTGTTCATGGCATCGATCAAAGGGTTAGCCTCGTAAAGAAACCCATCACGAATCCTGTATTGTGCAAGCTCCTCAAGGGCCCGAATATTGCGAGGCTCACAGCGCAAGCATGTATGCAGGCCGGCTTCCCTTTTCTCCCTGCTGCCCTCTTCGAAAACACCATAGAGAAGGGCAGCCGGAAAAAACTGACTGGAATCCCTGACCCGAGCGAAGGCATGAATGGCCTCCTGATCCTTTTCACTGTTCAAACCGGCCCTGGACAGGAGATACCCTCTTATAAAATTGACCTCCTCCCTGTCGGGCTTTTGCAAATAATGATTCAGAGAGGAGAAGTATTGCGTCGGGCCTTTCTTCACGACTCCAACGGGGATACGTTCCTCAAGCTTCCCCCGGGAGACCAAAGGGACACCATCCGCATCCACAACCCTGAGAGAGATTCGCAGGCGGTTTCTGCCGACATTGCCTGTTTTCAAAACCAGCCGATGTACACCGCGGGAGAGGAACACATCGGTTCTGTACTGGGCAGGATAATAACCGTGCTGCCGCCGGTTAGAAAAAACCTTATTATCATCGATCCAGACATCCGTACTGCCCTCTTTACCCAGATAAAGGCGGCACCATCCCGCCTTACGACATGCGATATCGGCAGTCAATACATAGAGGGAATCTCTCACATCAGAATAAAGATCTCTCATATTAAGTGAACCGTCCGGGCCGGCCTCAACCGGGAACCATTCTACGAAGGAAACCTTTCCCCTGCAGCGGAAATCTTTGGCGAAGCTCCCTATGTTCATCCGAACCTTATCAAACTCATCCTCCCCCCTGTGCACAAAGGGACCCAGCATCCAAAACCGACGAACATATCCCAGAGCCTCCCCCCCCCTTGCAGCCTCCTCAGCTCTTCCCATGCGGCACAGAATACCCAGACGAATCCCGTTCAGGCGGTCATGGAAATGAACCGAACCACCCCTTTCATTCCATCTTCTGTCTATATTTTCCAGAATCCTTAAAGCGTTGGGGAGATAATGCGGATCCCTGGCGATCTCCTCGATACGGAAGAGATTCACCTCCGCAACATACTCATCCGCCGTCTGTACCGTCCATGAACCCAGAAGATCCAGGGCGCGGGAGTATTCCCCTTCGGACATGTAGCGCAGGTACCTTCCCGTCGTGTCTCCCAGGGCTGTCGGGGCTGCCGGTGATTTCGAAGCAGGGGCAAGAACCATGCCCATTCCCAAAACCAGAAGGAAGAGTACGGAGAGACCTTTTTTTGATGTCATACGTATACCAGCCATCCTATCGGCTCAGGTTGAGATCAGCGCATCGCTTCAGTCCTATGCGTATAATCTCCTTGGCCTCTTTGTCCCTGTTGAGGTTCATCAGCATCCGGGAGTAATCAATGTATGTCCTGCAGAAATCCGGATGTTTCTTCAGACACTCTTTATAAAGCCTCTCAGCCTCCCGATAATCCCGTTTCTGCTCACCGATTCGGGCGAGCCTGTAAACCGGCAGGGGATTTCGGCCATCAAACTGAGCAGCCTCACGATAATATACAGCCGCCTGATCGTATTGCTCCCCTTCAAAGTAAATGTTTCCCAGTTCCAAGGGAGGAAAAACACTGCGGGGGTATTTTTTCCTCATCAGCAATAACACCCGGAGGCTGTCCTCGCCGCGGGAGCAATAACGGTACAGCAGGTACAGGTTATAATAGGCATACTCCACTTCCGTCTTGCCCCCTAGGATGGCATGAAAGGCCTTTTCGGAATCGGCGTAACGCCCCAGGGATGCCAGGACACAGGCGGCGTTGGTTTGAGCGTAAACGGTATCGGTTTTATCGAGCTTGACGAGCACATTATAAAAGACGAGGGCCTTGGCAAGATGACCCTCATCCTCGGCAATCAGATGATAGTAACGGGCCAGCTTCCATAGATCGGTCATGGACTTTTTTTCCCGTTTTTCCAGTGATGGAATCTCCTCCTCCCGGCCCTCGGCCCTTGCAGGAAACTGATATCCAAAGGGGATGCGGTCCTTCCTGAGATATATCAATTCGTCCTTATGAAAAACGGGTGCTGAGGCACAGGCGAAACCATGGAAAACCAGAAATAGCACCGGTAAAAACTTTTTTTTCTTTGACTTATTCACACACTTCCCTCAACCTTATCAGGGCATATTAAGGGAGCTTTATCAAAGACTGCAATAATTATTTTTCTGTGATGCGATACAAGACAAGAAGAGAAGAGATAATTCAGAAAATCAAGAGACTGGGGACACATAAAATCACCCTTTTTCTCCTGATTATTCTTCTGTCCCAGGTTTACGAAGTGCAGAACACCTGTTCCAGCAATTTTACCACGGATTACACGAACCCCTTTTTCGACGCCTTTACCCTCTATCACTACAAGGAAAAGGATGAAGCCAAAAAGATGCTTCTGAAACTAGCCAGAGATCCTCGGTATAAAAATCAGGCCTATATCAACTATGGACTCATGAATCAATGGGATAAAAATTTTTCCGAGGCCGCAGTGGGATACAACAACGCGCTACAGGGCGATTATCCCCTGGCCCTCTTTTACCTTTTACCCATGCTCATCACACATCAGCCGGAAAAATTTCCTCAAACGCTCAACTCCCTGCTGAATGTCCGGGAAAAATACTGGATCGAATACGAGAAGGCCGCCCACTTTGCTTCGAAGGGCCAGGAGGAAAAGGCGCTGGTTCACCTGGAACATGCCGTTCAGGAAGGATTTTTCAGCGAGTATCTGTTGAAATCGGATCCCGCTTTCAAGTCCCTCATAAAAGAAGACCGGTGTAGAAAACTCTTCCCCCGGATGAGGAAAAATGCACGCCAAAAATCACTCAGGAAAACGCTTGAGGAAGAGATAGCATCCGCCCTTGAGAACAAGCCCTACGGTCTTTCCAAGGAACTGCAATCCCTTCTGTACCTAAAACCCTCTGAGATGAAAAAGAAGGAAGCCGCCCTTCTGACCCTGCTCCAGTCATCACAAACCTTCCGGGACCGGAGCATCAGCCTCTATTGGATGGCACGAATCAAGGCGCAGAGGGGGCAAAATGCCTTGGCAGAAAAATACCTTAAGGAATTCCTGGCTCACATGGAGCAGAACGTTAAAGACAAAACAGGTCATCAGAAGATGGTAAAATCTTATCTTGATGACCTGCTGTCCAATGATCCCTATTTAAAAAGAGTGTACAAACAGGATCGCTGAGTTGAAAAGACTTTAGAATTTATATTTTTTTTTGGCCATATTCACATACTTCTGTTTCTTGGCCATTTTCTTCAGGTTTTTCAATGTCTCATAGGGAATCTTCTTACTGGAAAGATTCGCCACTGAAGCAGGAATGGATCCTCCCGGATTGGCTTTAATGATATAAGTAACCCTGGTTTTTTCCGTATCCACGCGTTCCAGCAGCCATCTTCCATAGAAATCCTTCATTCGGACACGTCCTTTTTTGGGGGGTACGCTGGCATCCGTTACGCTGGTGAAAACAACATCCACCACCCCCTTTGCCATATCTATCTTCCCCCGGGACCTCACCAGCACATCTCGATCATCAAGGGGCCAGGGTACATCGGTTACGTTATAGACCAGCATGTCATTGTCGCTGAATTTTTTGATGATACGCCCCTCAAGGCAGTCGGCCATCCATTGCGACTGGGCCGGCACGTCCCTAATCACTTCACCGATGACTTCTATGCGGGCATCAACAACGGTTATTCCTTTGAATTCATCCAGGTCCGATCCTGCCACCGAGCGCGTATAAACCTGTATGCCATTGGAGTTCTTCACCCTCTTCCATCCTGACTCTGCAAAAAGAGCCATTGATATCAGAAAGAGCGCGAGGAAAGCCATAAAAAGACTCTTACTTTTCACTGAGATCCTCCTGAAACTAAAATTTTTTCCACTATATATAAGTTGCCAAAAATATGTCAACTTTTATAACATATACTTATGTTCTATGTTATCCCTCAACCATTAAATAGATAGCGGACGATATCACCATCCCTTATGATATATTCCTTACCCTCGGATCTCAGATGGCCCTTCTCCCTTAACTTGTGTTCGTTGCCCAGTTCGATGAGATCCTCAAACCGGTAAACCTCCGCACGGATAAAGCCCCTTTCAAAATCCGTATGGATCTTGCCCGCCGCCTTAAGAGCAGTAGTTCCCTCGGATACCGTCCATGCCTGCAAGTCCGTGGCGGCGGTATAATAGGTTATCAGTTTCAGGAGCCTGTAGGACGTTTTAATCAATCGATTCAGCCCCGATTCCTCCAGCCCCATGGCTGAGAGATACTCCTTCTTCTCCTCAATGGGCAGCTCAGATATTTCCTCCTCCAGCTTGCCAGAAATATAGAGAAATTCGGACCCTTCGGCCAAAGCGAAATCCCTGACCCGGGATAAAAGATTTTCGTCCACTTTGCCCTCCCCTACATTGGCCAGGTAGAGAACCGGCTTCTGTGTTATCAATCCGTATTCATTGAGAATTTCCTCATCATCCCCATGAAAAGGGAATCCCTTAAGCAATTTCCCTTCATTAATATGACCGATAACCTTTTCCAGAACCCCCAACCGGTGCTGGGCCTGCTTGTCCCCCGAACGCGCCAGCTTAAGAATCTTCTCCCGGGCCCGGTCCAGTATTTCCAAATCCGCCAGCATCAGTTCCGTGTTGATGACCCCAATGTCCCTCAACGGATCCACATCCCCAGTCACATGCACCACATCATCATCAGCAAAACATCTTACTACATGTACAATGGCATCCACCTGTCGTATATACCCCAGAAACTTGTTGCCCAGACCCTCGCCCTTAGAAGCCCCCTTAACCAGTCCAGCCACGTCGATGAATTCTATCTTCGTGGGTATGGGATGATCTCGTTGTAACAGGCGGGCGATTTCCAGGAGGCGTTCATCCGGCACGGGCACAATCCCCTTGTTGGGCTCGATGGTACAGAAGGGATAGTTCGCCATCTGAGCCCCGGCCCCCGACAGAGCGTTGAATATAGTAGATTTCCCTACATTGGGAAGACCGATGATCCCGCAGTTAAACCCCATGACACCCCCCTGGCTACAAAAATAGTGAATTATAATATACAGGCTTAAGGGAAAACCCGGGGGTCAGAGCCTCGGTGATAAGCCCTGACACCGCTGACATCCTGGTCCATGATACAGGGGAAATCCCCGGTGTAAATGAAAAAAACTCCCATCCCTATGAAAGCCGTTTCCCTCTGCATTCCCTCATAACCCATCAATATCGGAAAAGTAAAAACTATTGACAGATTCTGTGTCTGCTTTCTCAATATCAGGAATAACTATTCAGAATCTCTCCTGGGATATATTTTATCGAAGATATCCTTCGAGGATACAATTAAATGCTATTAATAATATTATCCGACACTCTTGTTTACTTCGCCGCCCTGTCCCTGATTATATTGGTTTTCTTTTTCAAGACCAAAACGGCTCGCCTGCTCTTCTACAATTTTATCGTCCTTTTTATCATCCTGATGGGTCATTTTTCCCTTCTCCCGGAGATGGAGTTGGCTCTCATAATCCTTTACTTTTCCTCTCTCGCTCTCTGCGTTTTTCCTATAAGTCACAGTCTTCTTCTGAAAAATTTTTTTACCATATTTCAAAGGGAATTTCTCTATATCTCTTCGGCCCTGAGCGTTCTCTCCCTCATGCTGGCTGTTACGGCCCCCCCCGCTCTGGCCGTTCCCATAATGAGCGTCATGTTTTCATGTTACATAGGCCTCATCGCCGTTTTTCTGTTCAGAAACATCCGTCTCATGAAAAACTACGCCGTCATCCTCCCCACGGCCATCCCCCTCTGCCTGGGACTTGCGATGATATCCCTCTATTCCCGGGACATACGATATCTCTCCTATGCCTCTTTCATCCTGCTGCTCTCCCCGGAGATTATCATCATGACCACTCATTACCGGCGAGCTCAGATACAGAAAAAACAGCTCAAACAGGCAAGGGAGCTCAATAAAATTCTGGTACACAACGTTTCCAGATTCAGTCAAAAATGCGACCAGTTGAAAAGGATCATCCTGGACAAGGACGTGGAGCTTTTTCAGATGTCCAAACACACCATCCTGGCTGAAATCACTGCGGGTATTGCCCACGAATTGGCACAGCCGATAACCGGGATCAAGGGAATCGCCCAGAACATGATCGATGACATCAATCTTGATGAATTCGACGCGCTGATGGCAGTTGCGGAACTGCACAAAATCTGCACCCTCGTGGATAAATCCAATTCCATCATCAACCACATCAGGAACTTCTCACGAAAATCCGGACTCAACATGCAGTTCATCGATCTCAACACGGTGGTTCTGAACGTCATCGACCTGGTCAGCGTACAGTTTAAAAAATACAACATAGAGATCAAACTCCTCCTGGAGGAAAATCTCGGTAAAGTATACGGGGACAAGATAGCCCTCGAACAGCTCATAATAAATCTGCTTGTCAACGCCAAGGATGCCATCAACGAAAAAAAATATGTGGAAAACCTCGATTTTGAAGGACGGATTCAAATTCATTCACTGAATCAGGACGATGCCGTAAACCTCGTCATTGAGGACAATGGAATCGGTATAACCGACGATACTATCAAGAAGATATGGTCCCCCTTCTATACGACCAAGAGAAGGAGCAACAGCACCGGGATCGGACTCTCCATCAGCAAAAAAATCATATCCGAGCATAACGCCAGGGTTTTGCTGGAATCCCGGCCTTCCCTGGGAACCCGATTTACCATTAGCTTTCCCGCCAACCGGGAAAAGCAGATTATATCCATATCCTGATTCCGCCATGAACCTTCTTCAACTCATCTCATCAATGCTCACAGGACGCAGAAAGCGTTCCCCCAGGAAGAAGGTACTGGTGCTCGAAGGCGGTGGCATGCGGGGAATTTTTCTCACAGGGGTGCTCCAGGCCTTTAGCGACGCCGGTTATTTTCCCTGGAGGCTGATCATAGGCTCCTCCGCAGGAGCCCTTACGGGAACAGCCTATGCCGCCCGTCAGATTCATCACGCCCGGGACGCCTTTTTCACAAAGCTGCTTTCAGGAGATTTCATCAAGCTGAGCAACATCCTCCGCTCGGAAAAACACATCCTCAACCTGGACTGGATGGTGGACACCATCATCAACGGGGATGACCCCCTGGACCTGGCAAGGTTAAAGAAGGCCTGTCCAGTGCTCATAACCGCAACCCAATGCGGCGCCAACCGAACACCGGAAACCATCTATCTCGATCCGCGCAGGGATGACGTCATTACAGCCCTCAAAGCCACGGCAGCCATACCTTTCCTCTACAGGGGATTCGTGGAATACCGGGACTATCACCTGCTGGACGGAGGACTCCTCGACCCCATCCCCTATCGCAGGGCCCTGCAGGCGGGATTCGAGGAGAAGGACATACTCGTCGTTGTTACTAGAAAGAAGGGATACCGCAAGAGGGAGGAATCCTTTTGGATAAAATCCCTCTATGAGGCTTATTACAAGGACCCCAAACATCAGGGTCTCGTTCGCGCTCTGCATAACCGCTATCTGGAATACAACCGGCTCCTGAACGATCTGGAGTTCCGACACAGGGACATACAGATCATCTACCCCCCCGACGATTTCCGTGTCGATCGTCTGACTCAGGATGAGAAAAAGATACTGGAAGGCTTTGAACAGGGGATAGCGGCGGCAAGGGCTTTTCTGAGGGGATAAACGAAAACGCCCGGCATTCCACCGGGCATTTTCCTGGGCATCAAAAAACGGTTAAAACTTGTATGCGATCCCCATGTCCAGTGAGTACTGGGACATCTTGGTCTCATAGGAGGCTATGCCCTGACCTGCCGGAGGAAATCCGGAATTATCCCCGGTGAGTTTGGCCTCCGGAGAATACATCCCGCCGACATTGAGGGAAAATTTCTCGCTGAAATTGATCCCGAAACCGGCAGTATAATGCTGCTCGGAAATGGCGGGAAAGGCGATGTTCTCAAAAGCCCTGTCTTTGTCCAGGGGCATCTTGCCGTAATTGTACCCGGCACGCAGGACAAACATCTTAGTCACCTCATACTGAATTCCAATTTTATAAACGATCTGGTTTTTCCAGTTGAGATTCCAGGGCAGAGCTCCGCTGTTGTTCGTCGTGTATTCAGGTTTGTCCTTTCCGTTGGTCTCCGTCCAGCGAATCCACTGCACATCGAAGGCCAGTGTAAGGCCGTCGATGGGCATCAATCCAAGACCGGCAGTGGCCGAGGAAGGCTGATCGAAGCGAATCTTGTCGGTTCCATTGACAGTGTTGAATGTGAAATCCTGGAATTTGCTCTTGGTTTCATAGGCAAGACCGATGACCGCCGCCTTGACGGGTTTCACCTTGACACCCACGGTTCCCCCGTAACCGAAAGCGGAGGCACCCATGTGGGCCTGCTGTGGATACGAGCCGGAGGTAGGGGGATTCCCCGCATTGAACTCCATTGTGGCATACATGAGATTGGCCACGGCACCCAGGGAAATCATATCGTTGACCTTGTAGGCAACCCCCGGGGCAAAACGCATCTGGGAATAAGAAGAATAGGTGATATTGCTGTACAGATTTTTCGCATAATCCACACCCATACCCGCTACACCGTAGGCTCCCAGACCAAAACTCAGTTGGTCACTGACGGGAATGATCAATCCAAAAGCCGGAATGGGAGATGCTCCGCGATCGGATTTTATGGTCTGCCCGTTGTTGTTAACAACAGCATTACCCATACCCGAAATCTCCGCTGCCTTGTACTCCACTGTCGGTTTGAAATAGGAAGCGCCAAAATCAATTCTGCCGCCCAGATCCGTCATCCCTGCCGGGTTGGTCAACAGGGAAGCCGCATCCAGCGATACTCCCACACTGGTCCCCCCCATAGATCGCTGAACGGGACCAAAACCGATCATTCTCATACCGTTGGTTGCAAAGCTTTCCCCAGCAAAAGCCGCCAGTATGATAAGACTCATCAACAACACTATACGTTTCATGAACCCTCCTCCTGAGTTATTTAAGTTTTAAATATATTATATATTTAGATAATAATTAATATATTAATATCTAAAATACCGCCCTTTAATAAAGGGATGCCCACAAGACCATTCCTTCAGGACATCCCCGTTATGCCCAACACCCCCCTTACGCTCCTGTCAGAATATTCTCCGAAACCAGCTCCGAAAGGGATTTCACCTCCACACCAAGACCATAGCCCTGATTGATCGTATTCAACTGCAGAATGCAGTTTTCGCAGGCAGAAACAACCACCGACGCGCCCGCGGCTACGATTTGATCCTTCTTCGCCTTCCCGCTTTTGATGCGGAACTCTTCATTGTCGAGGGCTACCAGACCGCCCCCGCCTCCACAGCACCAGTTGAGCTCCCTCGTGGGTGTCATCTCACGGAAATCCCCGGCCAACTTTTTCAGAACGTATCTCGGCTCGTCAAAGACGCCGGAATTCCGCCCCAGCTGGCAGGGATCGTGATAGGTAACAGCCTCTTTGATGCTCCCCTCGCGAATCTTGATCCGACCGTCCCGAATATAACGGTGAATGACCTCAACGATACTGCTGACCTTGAAAGGGAGTTCTCCCATCATGTGTTTCATGATTCGGAAAGCCGTTCCGCACTCGACGATAACGACCTCTTTGACTCCCAGTTCCTTGGCCTCCTTGATGATTCGGTTGGCAATGAACTGCATCTTTTCGGGATCCCCCACAAAAGCGCCAAAATTAACCGCTTCAAAATAGCTGAGCGTCCAATCCTCCTTGGCGCTGTTGAAGATTACGGCAGGATGTACTATGGAATTAGCCCCGGACAGCCCCACATAAAGGATATTGGCCCCCTTCTTTTCCATAGGGATAAGGTTTTCCGATGAAGGGAGATTGAGTTTTTTCTGTACCTCTGTTTCCAGATCCTTGATGACATTACGGTACCCCTCTTTGAACAGATCGATGCTTTTACCCTTTTCCACGGCTCCATCCGCCAGCATAACAAGTTCCTCAGGAGCCGTTTCATTGGCGATTAAAAGCAGCTTTGCAATGGAAAGGATATGAGGCATGTCGACTCCAAAAGGACAGAACATCATGCATCGGCGGCACCCTGTACAGGAAAAGGCCGCTTCATAGACCTGCTCCATTACATTATCATCAATCTCTGTAGCATCACTCCAATACGGAAAAAACTTCCCCGAGGGCCTGAAATATTTTTTATAAATTTTTCGAACCACTTCCGCCCTGTTAACGGGAGAATATTCCTTTTTAGGTATTCCATAATAGGCGTGACATGTATCATAACACAATCCGCAACGCGTGCAGACATCAAGATAATACCGCATGGGTTTGTTCAGACGGCTTTTTATCAGTTGCTTAAACTCTTCAATTTTCTGGTTTTCCATGACTATTTCCTCTTTAATGAAATCGCGAAAAAGATAAACAGGGAGTGGATCATTTTGCTGAAGGGGAAGAGGATAATAAAGAGATTTGAAAAGAAAACATGCAGAACCAGCACTATGAAATGAGGCGCCAGTGCCAGTTTATAGCTCAACACAGGTTTGAAGGTTATTAAACCCATGAAATACTCCCTGAAATCCCCCGCAGATATCTTAACCAGCTCCGAATAGCTGCCGTATCTCGCTGACATATGGAATATGGTGCCGAAGAGGATGGAAAAAAAGAGAATGATCAGCAGTAAATAATCCTCCGGGATGGATATTTCTCGGAAGGGGGATCGGAAACGGCGGAAAAGAAAATACAACGTGGATACGATCAGTATCATTCCCAGGGCCCCGGCTCCCAGAAATACATCATGCGGAATGATCTGCAGTACTCTAAAATCCGAAATCAATTCCATATGCCCTATGATAAGAAATACAATGGCAAGATGAAACACCATGAGAAATCCCCATAGCAATGGGCTCTTTTTTAAAGCCACCGGCCAGAAAAGGGAATCCTTGATAATACCTACCGGGGTGATATCATCTTGAGGATATACTCCCAGCCTTGCCGGAATAGAGGGGGATTTATAAACGGTATAAACTTTAAAGATAATACCCAGTATAAGGGTAGTAAAAGCCACATACACCATGGGCACCATGACAAGGTAACTAATATAGTCCCACATAAAACTCTCCTCAATGATTAAATGGAATCAGGATATAATCACACTACAACTTTTCAACCTGACGTCCTTTCAAAGATTTTACTTCCTTTTACTTATGGAACACAATATCTCTTACTTACAAAAACCGCTTTTTCTATATATAATACTGAGAAAAAGCGGTTTATAAACGAATAAATTAATCTTGTTCTTAATACCTCCGACTAGAAGCCCGTCCCTACTTCAATTTCTTAATATAAAATTTAGAAACATTACCCTCTCTCTCAGTCTCAATGATTTCGTTGCCACTGGTTTTTGCCCAGGCAGGGAAATCAGCATGAGCACCGGGATCCGTGGTCTCGGCCATGAGAATCTGGCCCACCGTCATTTTCTTTATTTGCTGGCTCACTTTAACCACCGGGAGAGGACAGGCAAGACCTTTCAGATCCATATTTACATCCACTTGTATCGTACTCATATTCATCACCTCATATTAAATTTCTTCATAATCGCTAATACTTAACATCAATAAAACTAAGATAATCCTTTGAATAATTCAAATAAAAAGCTGTATACTGCTGTCACCCGCTTCTGCTAAAAACTTTGCCACTCCTACATACTCAATTCCCGGGAAATCCAGCATCTCCTCCCTTTTAAAACCCATTAGATCCATGGACATTTCACAAATAAAGATTCTCACTTCCAGTTCGGCTGCAAGCTCTATCATCTGATCAAGAGATTGAACATTTTTCTTCTTCATGAGGCTCTTCATCATGGCTGTCCCCATACCGCCCATATTCATTTTTGAAAGTTTTACCTTTTGGGCCCCTTTGGGCAGCATAAAGGAGAACATCTTCCCAAAAAAATCCTTACCCTTTCCCTTTTTCTTCTGATCTCTCATGGCTGGAGTAGCCCAGAAGGTAAAAAACATTACCACTTCCATACCCATAGCAACTGCACCGGTTGCAATAATGAAGGCAGCCAACAGCTTATCGAGATCACCGCTAAAAACCACCATCGATAGCTTGTTCTTATTTTTGTCTTTTATTTCCTCCATTTCCTGTTTAATTTGTTCCAATTGCTTTGCGATATCCATAATTCCTCCAGAGACATTTTAGATGTTTATAATATACTATATTTTTAAATATTTCCCAAGAAAAAATTATTTTCCTCATTGATTTTATATTTTTTTTAAAGTTTTTATAAAATCATTCATTCTTCTGGGTCATGGTTAATCTTGAAAAGAGATTATATTTTCCATGAAAAGAATCATGTTGGAGACTGGGGATTCTTTTTCTTGCGGTTCGCTCGTTTCATCGCGCATACTATTCTGTATACAGCCGTTCCTATACTGTAGAATATCCCTGGACAATGCTCACATTTCATAACATGCAAACCCGGAGTATATATATACATCTATTCCATACATATATGGGCTTTTACAATATATACCGTCATATTCTGCAGATACGCCACGTATATCATTTTTGTTCGTCAGTCCCGTCGCTTTGTCGTCGGCTAGATTTTCATTAATTTTTCACTCGTAAAAAAACTCTGGAATGAAATAGGTTTCTGTTGCCTCATAATATTGTAAATGGGCTTATTGCTCTGTCAGGGAGAACTCAAGGGTATTTATAGCTTAACCCTTATGGTGTTTTCCGTGAAAAGGCAAAAAAAAACCCGAGATATTAATCTCGGGTTTTCAATAATATGGTCAAGCCTCACGACCGATTAGTACTGGTCAGCTGAACACATTGCTGCGCTTACACTTCCAGCCTATCAACCTCGTAGTCTTCGAGGGGTCTTCAGTGGACTTGTGTCCAAGGGAAATCTAATCTTGAAGTCGGCTTCCCACTTAGATGCCTTCAGCGGTTATCCGTTCCGAACATAGCTACCCAGCGATGCCACTGGCATGACAACTGGTACACCAGAGGTTCGTCCATCCCGGTCCTCTCGTACTAGGGACAG
>CALCJG010000351.1 GCA_937967705.1 uncultured Spirochaetia bacterium | reverse complement strand
CCTGATGTCCACCCGCACATAGACCCGCAGATGGCCCTTGCAAAATCCCTCCATCCGGTCATTGCGTGTCCATTTCGGTGAACACATCAGTTCCACCATGCAAAGAGCTGTCAGGAAGATCAGGAATCTCCACCGCCTCCGAATGCTTATCACCCTCTCTCCTCCCCCTTCAGGATTTTGATTACCTCCTCTGTCGTCATGCCCAGGATGAGAAGCCTTTTCCGCCTGCCCGCCTCCCCCTTCTCAATGTGTATTCTCGATTTGGGTACGCCGAGTGTTTTTGAAAACAGCGCCAGGCATTCCGCGTTGGCCTTTCCGTCCGCCGGCGGTGCATTCAGATAGACCCTGACCATCCCGCCTTCTTCCACCTGGATTTTGCTTCGTGAGGATTTGGGGGTAACCTGGATATCCACTATCGCCCTCTTTTCCTGGCTGTTCTTTCCTGCCGTCTTCATCTCACCCTACGATAACCCCCGACCCTCGATGCCGCAACAAAAAAACCGTGAAATTAATCTTGATCAATACCCGGAAACCATCGATCATGGCCCTCAGAGGATTTTAGAGCCATTACCCCCGGGGAAGAAACCATGATTCCAGATACCGCCCTGCTTCGTACCGAGTCAAAAAACGCTCTCTTTCGGAATAAGATCTGCGGCCTCCACCCGCTCGAACGCAACATTCTTGTACTCTCCCGGGCAGGCATTAAAAACCTGTATCTCGATTTATCCCCTGACGAGAAGGCATTTTACGAGAATCATATCAAAAAGCATCTGAAGAATTTGGGGGATTCCATAATTCATGAGAACACATCCCCTCCCAAAGGGGCATCCGTCTATGAGATCCCCACGAACGCCTTTCTGCAGATCCACTATTTTAACGATCCTGAACGGTACTTTGCCGGCCGTAAGGGGCTCTGGACACCTCAGGAGGGAAGGGATATCTTCCGCCTGGATACACCAACCGCCTTTGCAAGGGGAGCCCGGATGGCCAAGGAGACCATCATTCGTAATACCGGGGGATTTATTGCCCAGAAGATCAATAAGCGAATCTCCATACCCATCAGCTCCCTTTTGGCCAATACCCGTATTCACCCCAATTATCTTACGATCATTAACATGATCACGGGAATACTAAGCGCCGTTTTTCTTCTTTTCAATGAATATCTCTATATCGTCCTGGGAGGACTGCTCTTTCAGACAGCCTCGGTGCTTGACGGGGTGGACGGCGAGGTGGCCAAGTTCACCTTTAAGGTTTCCAAGATCGGAGGATGGCTGGACACGATCAGCGACAATATGACCCTGCTTCTTTTCCTGGGCGCCGCATCGTACCTCTTCTTTATCAATACATTGGGATACGTTCCTTATATCTTCATAGGACTGCTTTTTACCGGCCTTCTCATCATGCTGTCCGTCATGATCTCCTTTCTGCACAGACATACCGACTCCGCCTCGCTGGTCACCTACGATAAAGAATTCCTTCAGAAACTGCCGGCGGATGACAGGATCGCCCGTCTCGTTCTCAGCTTGAAATACATTACGAAAAAGGAATTCTTTTCCATAGTTTTCTTTCTTATAAGCCTTACGGGCATGATCTATCTGATCATCCCCCTGGCCTCCTGCATTCTGATCACGGCAGCCTTCCTGCTCCTGTACCTGTCATTAAAATACCGGAAAAGGTTCTGAGAGCGGTTTGTTTGTAAAAAATGATTGAAAAAGAGAACCATCTGTTCTATATTTCCTTTTAAAGACCTGTCCGTTTTAATTATTAAGCCTTCAGCAGCGCTCCCAACGCCCGGCATTACCCACAAGAAAAGATGTCATCCCTGACCGGGACGAGGACCGATAAGAACCTAGGGGCGTCCTGATGAGCAATTTTACAGACCTGTGAGAAGACATCATGAAGTTTAAAATCAAACAATACCAGGGCCGTTTTCGGCAAAGATTTTCCGAAAAGCTCTATCTCTACAAGAGAGATTATTCCAAGAGATGGGAGAAATTTCTTGAAAAGGGTCATGAGAAGATGACCGTCATGTTCATTCCCCACAATGAAAAGAGAATCTTTAACTTTCAGATATCCAAGTTTTTCATCTCCTTTTTCGTCATACTCTTTGTAATCATTCTGCTCTCTTCCTCCTACGCCATTATCAAGAACGCCAGCATCAAGCGTGAGGAAAGAGAGCTCCTGAATAACTACAAAGACATCCGCTCCCATCTCCTTCGGTTCGAGAAGCATACCAACAAGATATCGGAACTCTTCGATGAGATCAAACCGGACATCGAGGAACTCTATGAGCTGTCCGCAGGTAATGACGGCGGCACTGACAGGATTTGGGACTACGAGATGGACAAGGAGGAGATGAAGGAACTCAACAAGATGAAGACCATCCTTCCCGAAGAGATATTCATCCTGAAAAACCTGCAGAAGGATCTCATTTGTACGACCAACACCGTTAAGACGATAAAGAACTTCATCGATGTCCGTAGCAAAATCATCAACGACACCCCCTCTATCGTTCCCAACAGGGGACACATCACCTCCCTTTTCGGGTGGCGTAGATCCCCCTTCGGTTTCGGGAGGGATTTCCACAGGGGCATAGACATTGCAGCCTCCAGCGGTACGGAAATTCGCGCCACGGCCCCGGGAGAAGTGGCCTCAACAGGATGGGGCGGGGGTCTGGGATATATGGTGCGCATCAAGCATAGGTACGGATTTGAGACGGTTTACGGACACTGCTCTAAAATCATTGTAGGATCGGGGCAGAAGGTCAAAAAGGGACAGGTCATCGCCTATGTGGGCCAGACAGGGAACGCCACGGGTAATCACTGTCATTACGAGGTTCATCTCGGGGGAGTGGCTATTAATCCCTATCCCTACATGCGCAAGATCTGGTAATCCACTCTATTTTCCGGTATCGCTACCCTGATTTTTTCCCCATCGAGGTGTGTCATGAAAATTGCCGTTGCCATGAGCGGGGGTGTCGATTCCTCCCTCGCGTCTGTTCTGCTGCAGCGGCAGGGCCATGAAATCATTGGATTGACGGCAAAGATCCTGCTCTGCTCGGAGATGGACAACTCCGGACCCCGATTTGACGTATGCTGCTCCCCGGAAAACATCGCCGACGCCCAGGCCCTGGCCCGAGAATATCACTTTCGTCATTATCTCCTCGACGTCGAAGAAGTCTTTTCCCGCGAGATAATCGATCCCTTCTGCCGGCTATACCTTTCCGGTAAAACTCCCAGCCCCTGCCTGGTTTGCAATGCCCGCATCAAGTTCAGGAAACTTATGGATACGGCCCATTCCCTGGGATGCGAAAAGCTGGCCACAGGTCATTATGCCCGCATGGGCGGCGGGCCCCCCGATCCCTTTTACGTTTCCCGGGGGCATGACCTCGACAAGGACCAGTCCTATTTTCTAGCAATGCTCCCCCAGGAAATCCTTAAGGATACCCTCTTTCCCCTGGGTGATTTCACCAAATCCGAAATCCGCAGAATGGCCGCTAATATAGGCCTGAGGGTGGCCAACAAGCCGGAGAGCCAAGAGATATGCTTTGTGCCCGATGACGATTACCCCTCCTATATAGAAAGGCGAACCGCCCAGATCCCCCCTCCGGGCGACATCTTGGACAGAGAGGGTAATATCCTGGGAAGGCACAGGGGAATACACCGTTACACCATAGGACAGCGCCGGGGGCTGGGTATAGCCGCCCCCCATCCCCTCTATGTCGTGGAGATAGATGCCGAACACAACATTCTTGTGGCCGGTCCCCGGGAAGATCTATTCAGGAAGGGTTTTCTGGCGCGGAACCTCAATTTTATGAAGGCTCAAAGACTCCAGGGCCGGGAAGTATGGGTCAAAATCCGCTCAGCCCAGAAAGGGGTACCCGCTCGACTGGAGGAGACTGATTCCGGTTTACAGGTGTTCTTCGAGAGTCCCCAGACGGGAGTGACACCCGGCCAGGCCGCTGTTTTTTATGATGCCGGAGGAGACATCCTCGCCGGCGGCTGGATAGAAAAAGCCATATAACGGAGGAAGCATGATATGACGACCCGAATCGTTTTTCTGGACGCATCCACCGTCGACTACGGTGATATGGATATGAGTCCCCTCTCGCAAATCGGTTGGTACCATGACTACCCGGTCTCCTCGCATGAGGAGACCATAACGAGGCTCAGAGATGCGGAAGTGGCCATTACCAACAAGACCCTGATTGACAGAGCCGTACTTGAGCGCTGTCCGAATCTGAAATTCATTGCCGTAGCCGCTACAGGCTATAACAACATCGATACACTTACAGCCCGGCAAAGGAGTATAGCCGTTGCCAACGTTCCGGGTTATTCTACAACCTCCGTGGCACAACTCACCATGACCTTCCTTCTGGCTCTGTCAACCAACCTGATATCCTACGCGGAAGCTGCCCGGAACGGGAGTTGGAGCCTCTCACCCATCTACACCCTGGGCACATGGCCCACCTTCGATTTGAAGGACCGGACGCTGGGCATACTGGGTCTGGGGGCCATCGGGAGAGAGGTGGCCCGGCTGGCATCGGCCTTTGGTATGAAAGTCGTCGCCCTCAAACGAGATGGCGTGTCTTACCCCGACGAAATCCCCCGTCTGAAACTCCATTCGCTGGCGGAATGCTCGGACTTCGTATCCCTGCACATGCCTCTTACGGCGGAGAATCGGCATATCATCAATCGTGACTTTTTTAATCACATGAAAAGGGAGGGATTTCTGATCAACATGGCCCGGGGACCCCTGGTTAATCCTGCGGATCTCTGCGAGGCCCTTCATGCCGGAACCATCAAAGGGGCCGCACTGGATGTCATGGAAAAAGAGCCCCCGGACGCTGATGATCCTCTCCTCTCCGCACCCCGTCTCATCCTGACACCGCACATCGCCTGGGCCAGCCTGGAATCCCGAAAAAGGCTTGTAAGGGAGATAGCAGATAATATATCATCCTTCCTTCAGGGGAAGGAAAGAAACATCGTCAATTAATGTGAGGAAATCCTATGGAAGTCTTCGGCATCATCGGCGCGGGTATCATGGGCTCCGACATTGCTCAGCTGGCTGCAGAAAAGGGCTTTCAGGTCATGCTGTACGATATCGATGAGATCAAGCTGAGAAACTCTTTTGAGATGATCCGTGATCGCCTGAACCGTTATGTACGGGAACAAAAGCTGGAACAGAACCGGGTGGGGGAGATCATCTCCCATATCCGCCTGCATAAGAACCTCAAGGATTTCGTCAATGCCGACATCGTCCTCGAATGTGCCCCTGAAAACCTGGAAGCCAAGGGGGAGATATTCCATAAACTCGACAGCATCTGCAAGGGAGGCACGATTCTGGCCACCAATACCTCCTCCCTCCCCATCACGGTGCTCGCCTCCTACACCAAGAGGCCCGAATCCGTCATCGGCCTGCATTTCCTGAACCCTGTCCGGGCCATGCGTCTCGTCGAGATCATCTGCGGCATGGCTACGACCCGTGAGACCTTCGAAACCGTAAAATCCATCGTCAAGCGATTCGGAAAGATTTTCGTGGAATCCAAGGATTATCCCGGATTTCTGCTCAACCGAATTGTGATCCCCATGATCAATGAAGCGATTTACGCCCTCTATGAAGGCGCCGGTACCGTAGAATCCATCGACAAGGTAATGACCCTGGGAATGAACATGCCCATGGGACCCCTGAAGCTGGCGGATATGATAGGGCTGGATGTGGTTCTGGCTGTCATCGAGGAACTGCACCGGGGTTTTTCCGATTCCAAATACAGGCCCTGTCCTCTGCTGAAGAACTATGTGGCCGCCGGTTATCTAGGGCGTAAATCGGGACGGGGATTTTACACCTACTGATCCAATTTTTTCAGCGAAACGACCATGGGACGAACCGAACGTTATATCATCCTCTCCCTGATTATGCTGGTGCTGATATTCCTGTATCTCCTCCCCCCGGGTCTAATCGACGGGGAGATCTGCCTGTTTAAGAAATTCCTCCATTTTCGCTGTCCCCTCTGCGGAATGACACACAGCGTGTATTACACCTCCCGGGGGGATCTTATCCAGGCCATTAACTATCACCCTTTTGGCATCCTTTTCTTTTTCATGTTAATAGGCTCTATTCCCTTTCTGCTATCCGACTTTCTCTTCAACTCCCTAACGTCCTTAGTCAGAAACAACAGACATCTCTCAGGGATACTCCTGATATTTTTTACTTTTCTTTTTCTGCTCTATAGTGTAACACGGGAACTATAAAAACAGCAGAACGCCGTTGACCGAAAACTATATGAACAGGTAGGGGCATTGATCATGGATCAGGAACTAAATCTCATTAAGGAAATGAAATTTGACGACATCATCAATCAAACGCTGGCTCTATATAAAAAGCATTTTCTCTTCTTTATAAAAATTCTCAGCTATTTTTTCGTTCCCGCCATCATCCTGATGGTGCTCACTACCTACCGGCTGATCGACCTCTATACGGAATTGTTCAAGAACATGGACCCCGCATCCATGTCCCAGCAGGGAGCTGCCGGTCTCTTGGAAATGATGGGTTACGTTTTTATCGTTAGCCTCGTCTATACCGCCTTTTATCTCTGCGTCAACGCCGGAGTGATACGGGGCATCGACGATAAACTGAAAGGCATCAATACCACGGAAGTTGATGTGGCTGTGGCAACGCTGAAAAAGCTCTTTCCCCTGTTCCTAACGACCATTTTCGCCATGATGCTTATGACCTTCGGTTTCTTCTTCTGTGTCATCCCCTTCTTCATCCTGGCCGTTTACATGACCTTCGTCCCCCAGACGGTTATGCTTGAGGATCGCTGGGTCTTCGGCGCCATCGGACGAAGTTTTTCCCTGGTCAACGGTTATTTCTGGTCCACGTTCGTCATACCGCTGGTATACTTCTTCACCTATTCCTTCATCTCTTCCATCATTACCTACGGCATGCTGATCATTCCCTACGTCAATCTCTTCAAGAGCATTATGAGCAATCAGGGGCAGATGGACCCCAACTTCATGGTGGACTTTTATCAGAAGTACGCTTACCTCTTCATCATCCAGGTGATCGCGAACAATATCATTCTCCTGCTCATGAGTCCCATCCTCAACATCGCTCTGACGCTGAAGTACTATAATATCAGAAACCTGAAAGAGGGGACCGCCCTGATCAATGATATTCAGCAGGAAAAAGATCATCGCTAAACGGCTCATCGCCCTCTTGCTGATCAGCCTGCCGCTTTTCTCATCTCCCCTCAGGGGAAATGAGCGGTCTTATGTGCGGCAGAAACTGGATACCATTGTCAACCAGCAGAAGTATCTCTATCAGGAGGATGACGGGAACAAGAAACTGCCCCCGGAGGCGGATTCGCTACTTAAAAAGATAAACGATCTTCTCAACAGGTTTTGGGAATTCCTCGCAGCGGCTTTCAGAATATCGCCCTACTTCTCCCTCGTTTTTTACGCCGGCATTCTGCTACTGGTCCTCTTCCTCCTTTTCCGCCTGATGCGCAGATGGAAGAGGAATCGAGATGCGTCCCTGAACACTGCCGATAAGAACGCCCTGCTGGACATCTACTCCCTGGACTACGAGAAGGAGCTGAAAGAAGCGGAGCGACTTATGTCCCTGGGGTCTTACAGGGAGGCGATTTCCCTGATTCTCAACGCCCTCTGGCTCTATTTCAACCACCGCAAAGCCCTGCAGTACGAAAAAAGCATAACCAACCGAGAATACCTGAGACAGCTGCATCATTGGGAGGACTACAACGCACTGAGAGAGATTGTACAGATATCTGAGCGTTCAGTCTATTTTGAAAAGGAGGTTCATGAATCGGACTGCAGAAAAATTTTGGCAAGCGTTGCTGACCTTATTTCACGATAAACAGATTCGCAGCCTGTTTGCCCGGCTGATGATCATCTCCCTTATCCTCTTTGCTGTCTATTATACCGTGGAAAAACGCTCTGAAAGAAAAAAACAACTGGAGCATCAGGTCAACGCGAGCGTCTATAATCCCGGTTCAACAGGATCCATGGCCCTCAGAGAATTTATCGAGAGCATGGGTTTGAAAACTGAGAAGATACTGCGCCCTCTGGTCAAGTTCCTCCCCTCATCGGACGGGACATCCCGTCAGATCCCGGGGACCGTTCTCATCCTTGAGCCTGAAATCCCCCTGACCCATAAAGACCTCGAAGCCCTTTCAAACCGGGCCCAGGAGGGATTCCATTTCATCATCACGTCCTCGGAGGAGCAGAAGATGGCAGAACTCCTTCGCCGGAACCTGACATCAAAGTTTAAAATCTCCGCCAAGGCGGAATTCCTGAAAGAGGTGAAGCTCGAGCGAACCAGCATCACCCATGATCCCCGGGGCCTGATGAAAGGAGTCAAATGGATCTTCCTTAAGAGCCGAAGACGCTTCGTCAAATGGGGTTCTCCCTGGCAAGTCCTCCTGCAGGACACCGAGGGCACGCTGGCTCTCATCAAGCCCTCAGGACGCGGCTCTATAGTACTCATCTCTGACGCCCTGTTCCTTTCCAATCATTATATTCGCAGGGAGGACAACGGGCTCTTTATCTACCGCCTTCTTCTCTCCCTTTCACCTGGCGGAACGGTTTATTTTGACGAGTATCATCATGGTTTCAGCCAGAGTTATACCCTGCTCTATTTCCTGGCCAGAAAGGAATACTCCTACATCCTGCTGCAGATCGTTCTCTTTCTCGTTCTCCTGACCCTTCCGGCAGGTATAAGGTTCGGACAATACCGGCGTGAAAAGAAACATGTTGATGAAAGAATCTACTATTACAGCCAGGCGATGTCCGGGATGCTGGAAAAGGCCCCCTTCCGGGATGATGTTACGAAGCTGATGGTGGAAAATTTCCGAAGGATGGTCAATCTTCATTCGGACAGCGGGGCAAAACAGAAGTTGAAAATGATAGAAACAATCCTGAAGAGGGGAGATGGGAAAAGAGCCAAGAGGGCAGTTACAGGCAGGATTTTCAGAATCATCCGGGACAAGGGTGAGCCTTAATCCATCCGATCAGATTAGATACCCCGTATCTCGCACAATTCGGAAAAACCCAGCACATAACGTTTGAAACCCTCCAGCACTTTGAGGGAATACGGCTCACAATCCTTGAGGGCTTCGTCAATCGTGACCCTGTTCACAAACTGCTGGAGATAATACCTTCTCACAAAACCTATCTCCCGACGAATGCTCTGGAAATCCTCCAGAGTAACGTAATAGGGTATGCAGGTCGTCCTGATTTCATAGTCGACTCCGGACTCCTTCAGCATGCTGAGAGTTCTCTTGATGAGGGAGAAATCGACCGGTCTCTCCGTAAGGAGTTCATATTTTTCAGGAGAGGTTTTCACGTCCACAGCCACATAATCCAGCAGGTCATGACTGAGAAGATTCTCAATCACTGAAGGGTTCAGGCCGTTGGTATCAATCTTGACTGAAAGCGACATCTGCTTTACGGAGCGGATGAAGCTCTCCAGATTCCGGGAAAGGGTAGGTTCACCCCCCGAAAGGGAAACACCGTCTATCAGCCCTTTGCGTTTACGGATAATCCCAATCGCTTCTTCATTGGAAAAGCCCTTCAGCTCGCAATTTCTGCATACGAGATCGGGGTTATGGCAGTACCGGCACTTGAGATTGCAGCCACCGGAAAAAAGAACAGAGCTTATCTTGCCGGGAAAATCAATCAGCGAGGTTTTATGAATTCCTTTGATATTCATAGACAGGGGCTTTTTCTTTTGGTTCGAGCTTGAAGGTTTTTCTCTCGTAAAACTCTTCTCTTTTGCCCTTGTTCCACTGGTTCACAGGACGAAAATATCCGACTACTCGGGAATAGACCTCTACTGGAATCTTCTTTTCTTTATTCATTTTTTTCTCCTTTGCGCCCTCAAGAATCTGCTAGATGGCCATCTTCTTGTCTTTCTCTTTTATATTATCGGCATCAGGATCAGACACCTCAATACCGTATGCTTCCAGTTCCTCCGGCGAATGTTCATGAGGACAATATTTGTGGGATCCTGGGATGTAACCGTGCACGGGACATATGCTGAAGGTTGGGGTGATTGTAAAATAGGGGATGACGTAGTTCTCGGCAATTTTCCGAACCAGCTTCTTGACCATCTGAGGATCATCAATCTTCTCCCCGATGAAGCAGTGAACCACCGTCCCTCCCGTAAACTGGGCCTGCAGCTCATTCTGATGATTCAGGACATCAAATATATCATCGGAATAACCCACCGGCAGATGTATGGAGTTGGTATAATAAGGTTCCACCTGTCCTGCCGTAAGGATGTCCGGGAATGTCTCCCTGTCATGTTTGGCAAAGCGGTAACTGACCCCCTCGGCTGGAGTGGCCTCAAGGTTGTAAAGATTCCCCGACTCCTCCTGATATCCCTGTATCCGGTCTCTCATATGATGGAGGACCTTCACTGAAAATTCTTTACCCTCTTCTGTGGAGATATCCTGACCCAGTATATTCAGGCAGGCCTCATTCATGCCCACCAGCCCGATCGTTGAGAAATGGTTTACCCAGTATTTTCCCGTACGGTTAAAGATGTCCTTCAGATAATGCCTTGTATAGGGATAGAGATTGTTGGTGGTAAAATTTTCCAGCACCTTGCGCTTGATCTCCAGGGAATCCCGGGACAGGTCCATGAGGGAATCCAGTTCACTAAAAAAGGAAGCTTCATTCCCCCGAGTCTTGTAAGCCAGACGGGGCATGTTGATGGTTATGACTCCGATACTTCCCGTCAAGGGATTGGCGCCAAAAAGGCCTCCTCCGCGGCTTCTGAGCTCCCGGTTGTCAAGGCGAAGACGGCAGCACATGGAACGGGCGTCCTCAGGATCCATGTCGGAATTGACGAAATTGGCAAAGTAGGGAATTCCGTACCGGGCTGTCATCTCCCATAACCGGTCCAGGGCAGGATTGTCCCATTCGAAATCCCGGGTGATATTGTAGGTCGGTATGGGAAAAGTGAAGATCCGGTGGCGGGCATCCCCCTCAACCAGGCATTCGGCAAAGGCCCTGTTGAATATATTAAGCTCCTCCTGGAAATCACCGTACTTTCTGTCGCGTATTTCTCCCCCGATGATCACAAAATCATCGGCTATATTGGAGGGAACCTTCATATCCAGGGTTACATTCGTAAAGGGAGTCTGAAAACCCACGCGGGTGGGGATGTTCATGTTGAAGACAAACTCCTGCAGGCACTGCTTGACCTCGCTGTAGGTGAGATTGTCGTATTTGATGAAAGGTGCCAGATAGGTGTCGAAATTGGCAAATGCCTGAGCTCCTGCGGACTCTCCCTGAAGGGTATAGAAAAAATTCACCACCTGCCCCAGGGCACTCCGAAAATGCTTTGCCGGACGGCTCTCCACTTTCCCGCTCACTCCCCGGAATCCCTGTATCAGCAGATCCTTGATGTCCCATCCCACGCAATACGCGGAGAGAAGACCCAAGTCATGGATATGAAAATCACAGTTCCTGTGAGCATCTCTCATTTCCGGAGGGTAGATATGATCCAACCAGTACTTGGCCGTAACGGCAGAGGCAATGTGATTATTGAGGCCCTGGAGGGAATAGCTCATGTTGCTGTTTTCATTGACCCGCCAGTCAGACCGGTCAAGATAATCCTCGACAAGCTTGATACCCTCAGCAAGAAGACTCTTTCCCTCCCGAATCTTTCTATGCTGTTCCCGATAAAGGATATAGGCTTTGGCGACCTTAGCATGCCCTTTCTCAATGAGCATCTTTTCAACGAGGTCCTGAACATTCTCCACAGTGGGAATACGGTCATCTTTGTAAAGAAGGTCCAGGATGCTTACAACGGATTTTGTAACCGCATCCGCTGCATTTCTATCGCTCCCCCCCATGGCCCGGGCAGCCTTGAAGACAGCGTCGGTAATCTTTTCCTCATTGAAGGGTACGATACGCCCATCCCGCTTGCGGATGTATCTGATGGACGTATTGTTCTCTTCCATGCCGGACTCCCGATTGGTTATTTTATTAAAGCATCAGCTCCTCCCGGGCGAGGGGGGATCTGACGGGCAGAATTCACGAGTATAATAACATACTTAATGAGGCAAGCTGCACATTCAGGCAATCTGATACACTCTGTTCCAAAACAGCTTGCTCCTCTCCCAACAGTAGTGCAGGAAACCATTTCATTCCTGTTGAGCAGCAAGTATGAGATCTAGGGTTTGCTTTTTGGTATTTTGCTTTATTATAGGCAACAAACGTCTCTAGTCAATAAAAAATATTATGTCGCTAAAAAAAATTATCTTTTTCCCAATCGATTCCGATAATATCAAGGATAAAATGCAATCCATTTGAAGGTTCATTCCATGAAAAGTAAATTATACACATCCATCTTTTTTCTGCTATTTATCCTGATCACGGCGGCTCGAGCAGCTGACTTCAAGGCAGATGTCATCGATAAAATAAAGCTCTCAGAGAAGGACATTCCTGCTGGATATATCTATGGAAAAATTCCGGACTTTGCCAGGAAAACTCTGAAAAATAACCCCTGGCTCATGGACAGAGCCGCCATTAAAAGACTGACAGGTTTGATCTATCCCAGTGGTGACTACAGCAGAATTCGCGCCCTTTATTCAACCATATTGGCCAAAAAGAGCAAACCCTATAACGACGACATTGTCTGTTATATCATCGTCTACAATGATTCCAGTTCCGCAAAAAATGAAATCAGAAAAATCCGCGAATTTTCAGATTTCAATAAAGACCGTGTTATTCTTTTTATCCGTAACAACATTGCGGTCATCATGTTCGTCGATAATGTAAAGACCTTTCCTCTTCTGTTGGATTTATCAAAAATCATCGAAAACCGGCTCAATCAGATATAAGCCCCTATTCTCAATAGATATTCTTTTTGATAAACATCTCCTCGAACTCATCCGCCTTTGCGGCGATGTAAGTCAGGGTTTTCATAAAACGCCGGGGATCGCAATCCTGAAGCAGAATCGAATTTCTTAAAACGAGGGTATCGTTCAGAAGCCCCAGAGCACCATAGTTGAGAGTCGTATTCAATTGAAGGGCATATTTATAAACCTCATAAAAATCTCCCTTCAGCTTGGCCACGATGAAGTAATAGTTGATAATTCTATCTCCCGCTTCATCCTTGGCCAGAGTAATCAAAACCTCCTGAGAGCGGTTATTATCAAACTCAATATTCGTTGTGTAAGCCCCTTCTGAATCCTTATGAAACCGGATCCTGAACTCCGCCGCAATGGCAGCTATAAAGCCGTCAAACACTTCCATAGTCGCTGTTCCTCAAACAGATTGATTATATTCCAGATCAGGAGATCAGATGTCTTGCCCTTTCATGGAGAATATTGCCCTGAACCCTGATCGCTGAAGCATCCCTTGCAGGAATTTCGTTCACCAGATTTCTGAGAGTGGTCCCTGCGTTAATGTTTCCTCCCTCACGGGAATACAATCCGACCATTTCCTGAGCCGGTTCTATGAGTGAGGCCAACACCTTATCCGCACTTTCCCGTTTCCTCTCAAGGGCCGCTTCCAGCGGTTTTAGGACATCACCCCTCACGGGAATACCCCTCTCCATCTCCGATCCAATTCTATTCAGATCTAAAAGCTCCTTCGAAGGAAGAGGAATTTTTCTCGATGCCTGCCCGCCTCCGGCGATGACCGGGTTTATCACAGCTATATCCCCTCCCGCTTCCGATGCCATAAGGGAACCCCTGATTTCCGACATGGTGGTATTCAGTTCCCTGTAATCGGTTTTTCCGGTAACCATGGCTTCCGCCGCGATATTCCGCAACTGCGAAGATAGTACCATCGCTTTCTGAATAAGGCTTCTGGCTGTCTGGGCAATCGCCAGCGCATCTCCCAGGCTCTTTTCCCTGCTGAGATGACCGGCAATTCTAGCTGCCGTATTCCCCTGTAATGATACAATCCTCTGGCCTTCTCCCGCTACTGGCCGCGGTGATGGTATAATGGATGTTTGACGGAATCGGCCCCGGATGATCTCCGTAACATCCGTATTAATCTTCATGGCAATTCCCTCCCTGGAACGCTATAATCCTATTATATAATATAATCTCTGTCAATCGATTTGCACTAGGGAAATCAATTTTTTAAAATTGACATTGATTCCTGTTGTGGTTTGGATTAAATTATAAAAGCAGTACATTAGAAACAAGCTGTCAAACAACTATCAGCCCTTAAAACCAGTGCTTATGATGAAACCGCACATACCAGAACCCAAGTTTACCCTGAAGGGTGTCCTGATCACCGCTACAGTGATTTTCATTCTCCTTCTGATCTTCATGTTTCGTATCACAAGGAAGGAAAAGGTGAACATGGTTCCCGTAGAACAGTTTAGGGGGGATTTCTCCACGGATTATCGATACCTTTTCAGGGACGAAATTGAGGACGAGAAACGGCAGGAAGAAAAATATCGCAAGGATCCATTCAGGGAATGACAGAACCCCTTCTGTATCCGATTCCCGAAGAGGATCTATTCCAGTTCCTCATTACGCTCTCATCGCCGGTTATGGAGACAGTCCTGATCAAGAGATTCATCAAGGAAACGGAAAGCTATCATCCGGATTCCCCGCCCGCTCTGTATCAGATGCATTTCTCCGTTTATCATGCCCTCTACAAAATAAAACGGCGCTATGGCCCGGCAGGCTATTACTTGCACCTAGATCCGATGCGCATACGTCTCCTCAATGGTACCCGCCATGGCCGATGCTGCCATTATCACCCGCTCAAGGGCGAGTTTTGCCCGTATGAAATCAGCAACTCGTGCTATTGCCGGTTTCATGAACGTCAATATCACCCCCAGCGCCGCACCATGGTTTATGACCCTCTTGAGGAGTTTTATCTCAACCCTGAAAACATTCAATACGGTGATGATGATTCCCTGCAAAAAATATACAACGGGATCAAATTCTATATATTCAGAAGAGGCGAGGTTGAAGAGGCTCTGCAATTTTTTGGCTTGACCAATCCCGGCATTAAGATCATTCGGAGGAAGTACTATCAGCTGGCCCGACAATATCATCCGGATATCAATGGCGGGGACGAAACTCCCATGAAAAAGCTCAATCAGAGCTATGAGATACTGCGTGAAGTCTACAGGATTTGATACTTTGAGGCAAAACGCGGATCCCGTGGTGCCCTTCGTGTCGGACATCCCTCCCGGGAACAGGCCTGACATGCCTCGAACACCGATTCCGTTGAAAACTTAATACCCGAAACGGTTTTTAGCGGTTTCATAAAAAATGTTGGTAGGAGTTCTACACCGATATCCCGCCAGTTCCCGCCGAGCAAAGAGAAGATTTTGTTTTGCTCTTCCAGAGGCCAGGATTCCAGGGAACCGGGGTTCATCATGGCGAGATGTTTAATCTCTCGGTTTTCCCGGATGATCCCGTCCAGATAGAGAATCGAGCAGTGCAGTATTTCCGTCGCAATGAGATCGGCCCAGTAACGATGATACAGATCCTGAAGGGAATCCATCCAGGCATCCATTGCAGAACCGATAGTCAGAACAAAAGGGAAAACAGCCCTGGCATGCCCCGTAATATCAGAGAGAAGGGGGCTGACGAGTTTAACGCCACCCGCGAGAATAGAATCCTCGCCTCTCTCATCAATGGGTACCTCTCGGTACAGGGCTGCAGGCTCAGATATTCGCAAACCCTCCTCTATCAGCATCCGTATCTTCGGATTCGACTCTACGTCTGACAGATGGGGGATCGCCTGGCAGAGTTCTCTGTATTTCGGTCTGGGGATGTCAGATACCCGTATCACCCTCATTTGGGAGAACTCAGCTTTCGCTTTGGAGCCATCACCGGCTACTCAAAAGACGAGAAGAATGAATCGTAAAAATTCTCCATGGTTATCTTGCGGGTGCCGCCCTCGATTTCCTTGATCATCTGAACAATCTTGTCATTGACCGGTGTCGGTATGGAATGCTCCCGGGCCTTAGAAACGATGTAACCGTTGAGATAATCTATCTCAGAGGGTTTGCCCCTCTCGAGAGACTGGAGACTGGAAGACTTGAGCTTTCTGTACTTCAGCCCGATCAGCCGGATGAGCAGATGCCTCTGGAAATTCGCCAGAGACGTCCCCTTGTCGAGGAATTTATAATAGTCCAGCTTCCTTCCATACGGCTCCACGTGCAGTTCCATGGCCGCTGCCACAGCCATGGCCTCCCTCATGATTTCGATGAAGAGGGTGCGTATCTTTTTCTGGGCCAGCATCTTTCCGAGTGTAAGACCGCAGATGGCTCCCAGCGACGTGATGCAGGAATTGATGATCAGCTTGGAATAGAGATTGCCCATAATATTGTCGGATATCTCCACGGGGACTACGTTATCCAGCAGTTCCTTGACATACAGGAGCCGGTCATCGGGCTTCTGGTCTATGTTGCCCACGATAAACTCACCGGTAGAGGTCATCTCAAGCTCCCCCGGACTGTGCATCGTTGCTCCCCATCCCACAACACATCCTATTGTACGCTCCCGGCCCAGAACCTTTGCCAGAGCGTCCTCACATATGCCGTTCTGAAGAGATACCACAAGGGAGTCTTCTTTCAAATAGGGCAGGAGGGAACGGGCGGCATCCATCATATCCGTCGCCTTCGTTGCCAGGAACACGACATCCTTTTTATCCTTGAGCTCCTGTATTCTTGCAACGGCAGACATCCTGACTGTATAATCCCCTTTAACTCCGAAGATGTGTATGCCGGTCTGCCGAATCCTATCCGCTAGATCGGAATATTTGCAGACGATCTCAACATCATACCCCATCTTGGCTATAAAACCTGCTGTGATGCCACCGATGGCGCCAGCCCCGACCACTCCGATACTGCTCTGTCGTCCAAACATGCGAACCCCCTTTTTATTCTTCTATCGGATGAAATTGATGATTTCCTCAAGATTTTCAGACATCTCGGATATATGCCGTGAGTTGTCCGCAATTTTATCAGCTTCTGAAACCGTAACCTGCGTGGATTCGTTTATCTCTCCGATGGATTTGAGGATCTCATTAAAGGCCCTCTTCTGTTCTTCAATACCGACTCTGATCTCCTCGGACTTCAGTTTGACCGTGTCCACATGCCTGTTGACTTCGACATTCAGATCCACCTGATTCTGGACATAGTCAAAAATGCTATTCATCTTTAACGTAATCTCCCCGATGCCGTCAATCATGGTCCTGATTTTGTTGATGACATCCATCATATCGCTCATGCCATGGTTGATTTCGTCATTGGTCACCCGGATCAGGCTGTCGATTTCCTTGATGCTCGTCGCCGTCTGATCGGCAAGCTTCGATACCTCATCGGCCACAACGGCAAAACCCCTCCCGGCATCACCGGCCCTGGCTGCCTCAATGGCTGCATTCAAGGAGAGGAGATTGATCCGGTCGGAAATGTCATCAATAATGGCTATGATGTTCTTGATGTCATCAGAACTCTTGACGATATGAGCCAGACTCTCATTCATCTGCTTGAGGGAGTTCTCCCCTTCCTTCGCCTCGATGGAAATTCTGTTAGTCAACCGCAAGGTGTCCCGGGACACGCCCCCCACATCGTTAATACTTCCTGAAAGATCGTTCATTTTTCCGATCAGCACCATTACGGCGCTGTGCTGGCTGCTTGAGCCCTCGTGCATGGTATCCATTCCGGCAGAAATCTCTTCAATGGCCGAGGTGATTTCCTCAATCGATGAGGCCTGATTCTGTGAATTCCCGGAGAACTTTTCAGAGGTCAGGGAAAGGTTCTTGGAGAGATCCGCCAGTTGGTTGGAGGTCTCTTTGGCGGAGTTAAAGAGCTTATCGATGATACCATACTGCTCCTGATTTTTTAATAGCTCTTCACGTATCTTTTCCATGGCAGACTGAAAGATCTGATAGATAAGCTGTACCAGTATGGTTATTATTACGATGGCGCATATGGAATAGATCATACCTATCTGGGCCGCCTGAAGGGATGATTCATCCAGGACATCTTTGATCAGCAAAAACACTATCACATCGTTGGCAATGATCAAGCCTGTGAAGCTGATGACCCATCGTCGCGTACTGAAGAGGGTTGTAAACACGATGGTGGTCATGAGATAGTAAAAATTCGTTGTATAAACCGTATGGGGATCCTTGAAGGCCCGGCCATAAATACCCAGAATTAGAGATACAACCATTACCGTAGCGACAAAATTAGAGGCAAAACTGTAATGACCGCTTCTCAGTATAAACAGTGACGTGAGACAGACCAGGACGATGACGACGATGATCGGACCTGCCGTTCGAATCGCACTGGGAGAGAGAATGACAACCACGACAAACAGGGTTAAAATAAGGGCGGATATCACGAGATTGAAATACATGAGGGTCTTGGCAAGTCTCTGCTTCAGAAAGGACGCTTCCCTGTACTTTCCTAAGAAGAAACTCTCCAGTATCGCTTTCATATGGGCTCCTTTACATCATATTTGGTGAGAGAACTATCCAGGATCACTTAAAGGAGTATTGTCAACCTTCCAATCGAAGCTTGTATGACTCTTTTTTGATACTAACTCATCAGTATATGCTGATCAATCAATAAATGAAAGAAATTACCCCCAATGAGTTAAATGTATATGTTTCTACCGTGCCTTCCCTCTGACCAAAGAGGCAAAAAGGCCCACAACGCAGAGGACGGCAAAGACCATGAACGAAAGCCTGATGCTCTTCAGCAGCATGTCATAATGCTCCGGAACGATCTCCCTTCTGCCGATGAAAAGGCTGAACATGAACATGGCAACGCCCATGCTGAGCATCTGCCCCAGAAGCCGCATGGTTCCCAGAGTGCCGGAACTCACACCGTAGAATTTTCTTTCCACGGAACTCATCACTGCATTGGTGTTAGGAGAGGAGAACAGCGCAAATCCGAAGCCCAGAAGCATGAGGGTTAATATTATAGGAATCAATCCCTGGAAGGAATCAATGAAGATGAGGATCACCAGCCCAACAATGGTCAGAAACATACCCGCGGAGGCCACATTCCCCGGGTCTCTCTTATCCGATAGCCGACCGGCCAGGGGAGAGAAAAGGGCCATGATAACCGGCTGAGCGACCAGAACCATCCCGGTATGTACCGGTGACATCTGCTTGTTATACTCGAGATAAAGGCTCAACAGAAAGGTTACCCCGAAGGTCGAGCTGTAATGAATGAGCGCTGCCAGATTTGAAAAAGCAAAGACCCTGTTCTGACGGAAAAGATTGATGTTAAGAACGGGATGTTTTGCCTGCATCTCCCACATCAGGAATCCGGTAATGCCAGCCAGTCCCCCAAGAAAGAAGAGTAGCCCTATGCGCTCCGGCAGGTGGGAAAATCCGTACATGAGAGAAACCAGGCTGATACTGTAGAGCAGGGAGCCGATCAGGTCAAAGGATTCCCCCCTGGACTCGGCCCATTCTCCCTTAAGTTTCAGACCAATCAGTATAAATACAATGACACCGAGAGGAACATTGACCAGAAACAAGCTGCGCCAACCCAGCGTCTGGGTAAGCATCCCCCCCAGGAAAGGTCCCATCGACAGTCCGATATAAACAGTGGCCACATTGATACCGATAGCAGCACCCCTCTTCTGCAGGGGGAAGACCATGGTTACGATGGCAATGCCCGTTCCGAAAACCATGGCACTGGCTATTCCCTGGAAGGCCCGGAAGATAATCAGCATAAGGTCCGTCTGAGCAAGGGAACAGAGCAAGGAGGCCAGAGTAAACCCCAATACCCCCAGACTGAAAATCCTCTTGTTCCCCCAAATATCCGCAATGCGTCCGAAGGGGACGAGAAACATGGCCGCTGTCAGCAGATAGATTGTAGAAATCCAGCTAAGTGTGATGGCATCTGAGGAGAACTCCTTACCGATAACAGGAAGGGCGATATTGATAGAAGACCCGAGAAACGCCGTAAGAAAAGAGGTCAGGGCGGAGATGAAAAGAGCCGTATTTTCCACTGTATTCATTTTTTATACAGACCCCATCCGACAAGGGCTATGCCCATTGTGAGCAGGAGCAGGATGATGGCATTGATTGTGAAAGTGCCCTGATCGATCCGATCGAGGTATTGATCCCTGGTCCCAACAAAAGAGATCTTCTTCTGCATGGTGACGATATCTGCCGATTTTATAATTCCGAGAAGAAAGACCGGCGCTTTGGGCTTCACGCCGACATAGCGAACAGGCTCACCCTGTTCCGTTTTCTCATCAGTTTCAATGATGAGAAGATGATCCCCCATGACACAGATATCGTCAGCAAGAAGATGGATCTGGCCGCCCTGCACCTCGATGATTAGGGGCTGAATGTATTTATGGACGGGGATCCATTCACCATTGCTTCCCCCCTGTTTATCCCGTTTTTCCTTCCTGGCAGCCACAAAGTTATGCACCAGAACCGGATTACGGTCGCTCACCCTGCCCTCAATGCTGATTTGATCGCCTACCCGGAAGGAACCGTCTTTCAGCTCCCTGACCCATTTATACCGTTCAACCATCCTCTTTTCACTGAGAAGGGCCGGTTTTCCATAAAAAAACAGACATACTGATGACAGGATCAGTAAAGTACCTGTCACTATCTTAAGCATAGGATTGTCCCTCATTAACAGTTATTTTTTTTCCATACTATACAGCGGCAAAAAACTTTTCAATGAAATAACATCAAGGCATCATCACTTTCTTTGCCGGAGACTCATCCCCGCCAGAAAAGCGGTGGAAAAGCAGGCCTGGAGGTTATAACCGCCCGTATCTCCATCAATATCCAGTACCTCCCCGATAAAAAAGAGGTTCGAAACGATTTTTGATTCCATGGTTCGGGCATCCACCTCCCGTAAATCCACTCCTCCCCTCGTGACCATCGCCTCGCGGAAATCCCCCAGCCTGCCTATCTTCATGGTACAGGACAGTATCATCTCCTCCATCGCTCTGCGTTTTTCCCTGCTGAGGTTCCCGCATTTTAAATCCATCGGGATTCCCGTCATCTGCAGTATCCTGACGGCGAGCCTTTCCGGTATACTCCATTGTGAAAGGACCCCTTTCACTGATTGTGAAGCCCGGCTTTTCAGATGGGATCCCAGCTGTTCCGGGAAATCTCCCCTCAAACCTGCCGAAATGAGAGACAGGCATAATAGATCGCCTTCACGAATCTTGCGGGAGAAATCCAGAATGCCCGGACCGGAGAGCCCCCGGTGAGTGAAGAGTACATCCCCCTGATGCACCCCCCGGCGGCGGCCTTCCCTGTAGAGAATGAGAGCTGAATCCCGAATAGAAATCCCCGCGAGATCCCCAAAAGGATAGTCCTCGGGATAGACGGGAACCAGGGCGGGACCCGGCTCGATCAGGGTATGACCCAGAGACTCGGCAAAACGGAAGCCGTCACCCGTGGAACCCGTATAAGGATAGGATTTTCCACCGGTAGCGATGACCAGCGCCCTGGATGTCATCTCCCCCCGATCCGTCTGAAGCATAAAGACCTCTCCCCCCCTGCTGACGCTCTTTATCGAACAGGCAGTCTTCACGGATGCTCCCGCCCGTTCAACCTCCCGCAGGAGTACCTCCAGAATTTTCGAAGCCCCGCCAGAAACTGGAAACACCTTGCCATTGTCCTCCTCGGCACACATCACCCCCCTTTCCTGAAAGAATGTCCGAAGATCATGGTTGCTGAAAGCGTATAGGCCATGCTTCAGGAAACGGCCCTTCTCTCCATAGTGCTCAAGGAAATCATCGATATTCCCCCCATGAGTCAGATTGCATCGTCCGGTCCCCGAGAGGAGGAGCTTTCTACCCGGTTCCGGCATTTTTTCTAAAACCGAGGCATGCTTTGCAGTTGCACAGCAGACGGCGCAGAACAATCCTGCCGGCCCACCCCCTACGATAATCACATCCTCGTAACCGTTCAAGGGATTTTAATCCTCTTTCCTAGAAACCGGGGCTGGGTTTTAAAGATGTGTATGTCCAGAAAGGCCTTGAGTTTGGCAAACATCTCCCTGATCCTTGTTTTCCATACTCGCACCCCCCTGACCCCGGGAGCGTTGAAACCGACCGCTTCCATCCCCCACTGCCGAGCCAGGTAAACAGCTCTCCTGTTATGAAAATCCTGAGAGATAATCAAAAACCTTGACTGGCCAAAGATGTATCTGCAGCGGACAACAGAATCCAATGTGCGCAATCCGGCATAATCTTGGAAGATCATCCTGGCGGGAACTCCCTTTTGCTTCAAATCCTCCTTCATCTGATGAGGTTCATTGTAATAAGGCCCGGGATTGGCCCCGCTGGCAATGATAAATCGAATTTTACCCTTATGGTAAAGCTGAGCAGCTGTTTCGATTCGGCTCTGATAAAAGGGATTGAGCGAGCGTCCACGGAGATATTTGTTGGTACCCAGGAGCAGACCCGTATGATATCGATCAAGACTCCCGATATCCCTATAGATATAGGGTTCAGCAAATCGATGAATGATAATATTGGAATATAAAAGCAGCAAAACAAAGGCTGTCAGGCATACTATACCGATCCAGAAACAGACTCCCTTGAATATTTTAAGGCTCTTGGCAATCACTGCAGCGGTTTACTCCCCTGATCATGGAGAAGACCCCTGTATTTCCCATCCATTTTCATGATATGACTTAACAGCCAGGTCCTGAGAATTTCAAGCAGTTCCCCGTTAATGACCCCCCGCCGGTTTTTCAGCTGTTCCTGCATGTTTCCTATGCTCAAAATAAATCCCTGGTGCTCGCGGACATGTTCTTTAATTTCCATGAATCCCGACGCACGCATCATTGCCTCCTCCCTTTTAAAATGGACCCCCGTCAGATGAACAAATCGGTTGAAAACATCCTGAAGTCTCTCTGGGCTGTCCAAATTTTCGTTTAATTCATTAAGGGCATCCATCATACCGCGATGGTCCTCGTCCAGAATGGCGGAACCTACACTTAACCTTTTATCCCATAAAACAGAACCCATAGCTGTTCCCTTTCCCTTTCCAGAAATATTTATTGACAGGAAATATTTTCCACAGTTACTGCAACAGCATGAACAGAAGGAAGTAAATACTGAGGGTATTATTTCTTCAATTAGAATTCCCCCTATCCCATAATTTATAAAGGTACATCATGAACCAGTCTGTTACCTATAAAATACTTCAAGAACACCTCATGGAGGGAGATCTCATACCCGGAAGCGAAATAGGCATTCGAATCGACCAGACTCTGACCCAGGACGCCACGGGAACCATGGCCTACCTGCAATTCGAGGCCATGGGGATTGATCGGGTTAAAACGGAAATCTCGGTATCCTATGTGGACCACAATACCCTCCAGATGGGTTTTGAGAACGCGGACGATCACAGATATCTCCAGACGATGAACGCCAATCACGGCATTTACTACTCCCGTGCGGGGAACGGGATCTGCCATCAGGTTCATCTGGAACGGTTCGGGCGTCCGGGAGCAACCCTGCTGGGCTCCGACAGTCACACGCCCACAGGGGGCGGCATCGGTATGATCGCCATTGGCGCCGGGGGTCTGGATGTGGCGGTCGCCATGGGCGGGGGGCCCTTCTATCTCACAGCTCCCCGGGTCATCAATGTCAGGCTCACTGGAGCGCTCCGGCCATGGGTATCCGCCAAGGATATCATCCTCAAGGTCTTGGAAATACTTACCACCAAGGGCAATGTGGGATGTGTCGTGGAATACACGGGTCCCGGAGTCGCCTCACTCTCCGTTCCGGAGAGAGCCACTATCACCAACATGGGAGCAGAACTGCGCGTCACCACCTCCAGCTGGCCCGGCGATGATATCACGCGCCAGTTCCTGAAGGCCCAGGCGCGGGAGGATTCGTGGCGACAGCTTCTGCCTGACCGC
>CALCJG010000350.1 GCA_937967705.1 uncultured Spirochaetia bacterium | reverse complement strand
GAAGCAGAAGGAAAAGCTGGATTTCGTCAACAAGATCTTCATCGGAGACGAGGTCAAGATACGCTATATGGATGAGAACGGGGATATCACCATAAGGAGGATTTACCCCAAGGAGATCATAAAAAACGGCAGGAAGAGCTACATCTATGCCTACTGCTACCTGCGAAAGAGCGACCGCTATTTCAACACCCGGCGGATCCTCAAGATCTATTGACCCTCTACCATTTCTTGCGGGCGTTGAACTTCAAATTGTATTGGGAATCCCCTGTGGAAAAGAGATAATCTTTTCCGAAGAAGATGTCCATCTCGAACTGATCCAGAAAGATGAAATGACCCGCCGGCCCTGATACGATGGCATGCTGATTGCCGGTCAGATCGTATCCCGATCCCTCAAACCATGTATAATCCAGAAAAATACCCCCGAGTATCCAGTCCCGGTATAGGGATATCTTGTATTCATTGGACAGGCGTATTGTGTTGAAGGTGTGATAGCTCTTTCCGCCGAGACCCTTGAAGGCGGAATCCTCCACGGGTATGTCATAGTAGAAGGGGGGTCTGTGCCATATCTTCTCATATTCCATCTCAAGGGAGTAGATGTCGAAGTTCTTGAATTCAAATTGAAAGAGGCCGTTGAACTTCAGCTTATGGAAGGTGGTGTCGTTCATGTAATAATCGTAGATCAGCTCAAAATGACGCTCGATGTTCCTCTTGAGGGTCCAGGGGAAAAAATCGAAGCGGATGATACCCTCGATGAAGTTCCAATACTCAATATGTTCCTTGATGTCCACCTGATACGGAGCCTCGGTGTCTATCTTGCTGTTGTATATGTATACCTTCTCCCCGCCGTAACCGGCATGGATCTTCAGTTTCTGAAGTATGGTCAAGCCTGGGTAGAGGGCTCCTCTCAGTTTGAGGTACTCGTACTGCAGGAGGCCGATGTCCGCCCGGGAAGACCAGGAGCGGTAGACAAGACCGTTCACCTTGGGGGTGAAGTATTCCTTCAGTGTGGGCGGGAAGTGGTAATTAGTCTCGTATTCCATATAAGTCCAGTGGGGCGGGTTTTTGTACTGAAGGTCGAAGCCGTAAAAAATGCCCACGGAAATCCGGTTTTCCCATAAATCGTTCTCCAGAAGGAAGTTGGGATAGAAATACTGTATGTAGGGCATAAATCCCTTGGAATAGCTGGTTTTGATGCCGTAGGTCAGCCCCCCCGACCTCTCCAGGGAGGGTTTCACAATGAAGATCTCAAGATTGTACTCGTTTTTATAGGGGCTGAAGAAGGGCAGGCCGGTCTTCCCCAGGAGAGGAAGGTCTAACTTTCGGTCCAGTTGCAGCAGACTGCTGTCATAGGATTTGACGAGTTTGAGAGTGGGATACATCTGGATAAACTCGTACTTTTTCTTCAGGCGAATAGTCTCCCGCTCCACGGCGTATTTATTGTAAATCTTTTTCCTCAGTTTGAACTCGTAGCGGATTTTAAGGGTGTCTATGGAGTTGAGATTGTAAAAGATGATCTTGCTGATATGTCCCTCATCGACGAAGACTTTCAGGGTCGTATCGGTCTCCTCAACCAGCTGTGTGTTGGCCAGGAGATAGCCTCTTCGATGGTAGAAGGCGTTGATGTCCTTTGCCACAGACCGGAAGTAGCGTCGCTTACCCGCGCGGATCCGTTTGAGCAGGAGCTGATCGGCAAGGAATCTTTCGGAGAAAATCTTCAATCCCGATATCTCCACGGTTTTATACCGCGGCAGGGAGAAGGCGGATGTGCCGATGAGGACTGGAAGGAAGATCAGAATGGTGACGATGGATCGCTTCAGCATTTTCAGGTTCAACGGGTGCAGAGATGTGTCAGCACTCGGAGCAGAAGAGTTCCTTGAGCGTCTTGATCAGGGTCAGAATATTCATGTCCTTGATGCTGTAAAACATGAAATTGGCTTCCTTGCGCCGGTCTATGATATTGGATTTTCTCAGAACCGTCAGATGCTGGGATATGTTGGATATGGTAGATTGGAACTCCTTCTCGATCTCACCGACGTTTTTTTCTCCATCCATAAGAAAGCAGAGGATCTTCAGCCGAATAGGGTGAGCGATGGATTTCAGAAGTTCGCTGGTATAGTTGACCTGATCATCGGATAATAGCATCATGGGAGTACCCTTATCGGAGAAGTTTAAGTATTTGAATATCAAATAAAACTTTAAACAGCCTGTCAACATTTTTTTATTACTGTATCCTTCCCTTCAGGGTATGGGGACGGAACAGGATTCTGATGAAACTGACCGATAAAGGGGGTTGACATCCCGGTGCCGGGTGAAACCCTTAGTGGACTGTCCTGGTCCCGGGGATCTCCTGATAGTCAGACATATGGCTGGAAAAATAGCTGTTGATGTGAAGCATGTCAAAAGTCTTTTGCAGGGATGGGGATACCTTTAAAACCAGCTGCCCTCCGTGGATTTCCAGTTTTTTCTTTACATATATGAGAAACCCGATAAAGGAAGAGTGAATGTTTTCCGTATTGTTGAGATCGAAGACGAGCATATCCTGCGTGGTCGACTTTTCAATGGTTTTAAGGTATTGAGGGACCACGTGGAATTCAATGTTTTTGGGGAAGATCCAGGTTTTTTCATCAATCATTTCCATCTTGTCCTCGCAGTAAAACCGGTAGTATAGTCCTTATGGTACTATTATCGTTCGGATGTTGATTTTGTATTAGGAAAAAAATTCGAAGCCGTATAAAGAAGGGGAGAGGGCTGTTTTCATTGACAAAATTGTATATTAATACTGTAGTATATTCCACAACCGCCTTCGGGAGGTTTGTCTTGGGTTGTTTCAACATGGATATGTGAGTCGGCGATGAAAAATTTAGATAAAAAAGAGGGCAGGGTCGTCCCGTCGGTGGAACAGTTGAAAAAGCTGTTCATCATGCCCGATTCTCCCGATAAGTTTCTCGAATTCGGGCATGAGCTTCTCGATCTGATACACAATTTTTCAAGGAAAAGGGGGGGATTCACAGCGAGATATCCCTGCCGGAGCTGGCCAAGCTGTTTTCCGACATCAGCATCCCGGTACATCCCCATCTCTGGACGGATGTGATCAAGGAGATCAAGAACAACATCATCGCGCACTCTGTAAAGGTGGGAAACCCCTACTACATCGGTCATATGACCAGCGCCATCCCCTACTTCATGATTCTCCTGGAGATGATCATCGCCGCCCTTAATCAGAACCAGGTGAAGATCGAAACCGCCAAGTCCTCCACCTTCGTGGAACGGGAGTTGATCTCCTGGATCCATCGCCTTATATACAACCGGTCTCCAAGGTTTTATAAAAAGAACATTCAGAATCCCTCCGTAGCCCTGGGAAATATCACCCTGGACGGCACCATCGCCAATCTGACGGCCATGCTGGTGGCGCGCAACCGGGCCTTCCCTCCGGAGGGGAGATTTCCCGGCATCCGCAAGGCCGGGGTCTATGAGGCCTACCGCCATTACGGATGTAAAAAGGCCGTCATCCTGGTCTCCCAGCGGGGGCATTATTCCATTGAGAAGATATCCCGTATCATCGGGTTGGGGGAGGACAATGTCATTAAAATCCCGGTTGATTCCTACAACCGTATCAATCTCCATGCCCTGGCCAAGGCCTGTGCCGAAATTGCCGAACACAACCGTAACAGCACCGAAAAGGTGAAGATCATTTCCCTGATCGGTATCGCTGGGACGACGGAGACAGGCAACATAGATCATCTCTGGGAGATGCGGGAAATTGCTGATGACCACGATACCTTCTTCCACGTGGACGCTGCCTGGGGCGGGTCCGTTCTCCTGGTCAACCAGTACCGCCATATGTTCAAGGGCATAGAAATGGCCGATTCCGTTACCTTTGACGCCCACAAGCTGCTCTACTCTCCGCTCTCCATGGGGATGATACTCTTCCGGAGGGAAACAGATCTGAATTTCCTGCGCCACACGTCCAATTATGTGATTCGTCCCGACTCCGTGGACCAGGGGCGTTTCACGGTGGAGGGGTCCCGGCCCTTCTCCTGTCTCAAACCCTGGGTAACCTTCAAGCTCTTCGGCTCGGAGGGATTTCGTCTTCTCTTCGAGCATGCCTTCGAGCTGACCTCCATTCTCCGGGGACTCATCGAGGGACACTGCAACTTCGAGCCCATGAATCTCCCGGAACTGTTCATCTTCAATTACCGTTACGTGCCCCAGAAGATACAGGAACGCCTGGAGATCCTCATGCGCCGCGTCGAGGACCATCAGGATCCCACTGGAGAGAGCCGCAACAGGATCAAGAGGATCAACCATGTACTCAATCAGCTCAATGTGGAGCTTCACAGGGCCATACGGCAGGAGGATAACAGTTTTGTCTCCCGGACCATGCTGGAATCCACACAGTACAAACCGCAAAAGCTCGTGGTCCTGAGATCCATTACCGTTAATCCCCTGACCACACCCGCCATACTGCGGGAGATCGTGGAGGAGCAGGACAGGCTGGGGACCAAGATCTACAGGTCCCAGTTTGCAGGGAAGCTGGACAGCCTCTAGAAGGCTGTAACCCCTTGGCCCCTGCCATTACTAATCTGATTGAGGGAGGCAATATCGAATGATGCGATTCTGCCGTGCGGGGGCGATTCTCCTCTTCCTGCTTCCGATCGATTTAGCCGCCGAGATCGGCGGGGAGGAACATTTTTTCCTCTCAGAGGGGCAGATTATACACTGGCTGCCGTCCGGTCGAACTCAGAAGGTTTCCGTAGAGGGCCGAGTCGAGGCCCTTTATCACAAGGCTCCCTTCCTATACTATGTGAGCCGCCGCGAAAAGGGGGATGCCCCCCTTCAGCTTGGAATAATAAATCTGACCAGGGGAGGGACATACCGTCAGAATCTCTCAGGGCTCGGTGATTTCACCAGGGTGCGCAGACTTGAGGGGTATGGAGGAGTGGCCTATCTTCTTTTAATAAACCCGTCGACTCCGGGTCAGTCGGGATTTCTTCATCGTTTGGACGGTAACAGCAGAAAGAGGGACAGTATCGACGGTGTGCGGGACTTTACCCTTCATGATGACGTCCCCTGTCTGCTGCAGCGGCGGGGGGATGAGCTGTTTCTCAACCGGAATGGAAACTATCTGACCCTGGGACTGAAGGGGGATGCGCGGATCAAGGCGTTTCTGGATCAGCGCTTATTACTGATATCCGACGAACTGGACACGGAGGTGGTGGACCTGCGCAGCTTTCGCAGTGTCTACATCTATTCCGAAAAACGTAAATTTCTGCCCGGAGAGGAGTATAACCTGCTGATCGAGGCGAGTGATGAGAATCCCCGCAAGGATGCTGAAAAATACCTCTACTATAAAATATACGTTGACGGGCAGGAGGTGGGCAGGACGAAAACGGCCCTGAGCGGACTTCCCGTCGTCTTTAAAACCAGGCTCGAAACGGAGGGCTATCATCTGATCTTTGCGGAGCGCTGGGAGTTGAACCGCTCTAAAAACCGGTATGAAAGGGTCAATAACATTCATCAGCCCGATCCTCTGAAGATACTCCCGGCGGCAAACCGTGTGCTGAAGCTGATCTTCCTCTACGACGGGAAGAGGCATAGACTGATAAGGGAATTCGAGACAGAATAGAAAAACAGGGGCCCGTGTGATTGTCACAACGGGCCCTGCTGATGGCTACAGTAATGAGGGTGATCAGCGGTAATCGTTGAGCATCTGAGTCTTCATCTCGTTCTTCTCGACAATTTCCTTCATGTGCTTGTATTCCGGGGACTTTATGCCGAATTGGATCTTCACGGACACCAGCAGATATTCGTTCTTCTTCTGCCGGTACTGAAGCATCTCGTCCTCGCTGGCTCCCTTGGATTTTTGAACCACTTTCTCCATGTAGGCATAGCAGCTGGAGAGATATTTGTAAGCCCAGACGTCGTTTTTCGTGGTTTCGTCAATCTTGATGTAACGCTCCAGGATCGGAATGCAGGGCTTAAAATTGGTCAGATCGTACTGTGTGGATACGTATACCTGGTAGAGTCGCACCTTGAAGTTTTTGTACTTGGCGTTCTGGGTGATGTAGGCTTTGTTGAGCTCCTCTATCTCATCTATGTATTTGATAGCCCGGGTGAAGTTGGAAACGGATTTCATCTTGGCTTCCTGCTTCTTCATAGTGATCTGCCGCAGAATCCGGTTGTTCCGGTCCACTTCCTGCCAGTGCCATCTTTCGTTAAGGTGTTTTCCCTTGGCGTTGGCTTCCCTGATCTTGAGCACCTCGTTCTCCATGTCCTCAAGTATGTCAATCCCCTTGGAGTACTCGTCATTGGCCAGTGTAAGCCGTTCATCGGCGTATTTGGCGTTCAGTTTGTCCAAATCCTTCATGGCCTTGATGTAGGGCTGGAAGTCTTTGATCCTCCAGGCCGTTATCTCTTCGGCCTCCTTTTTCTTCTCCTCGGGTTTCTTATCGTCCGCTCCCCAGACTGAGCCGGTTAAGATTAATGTGATAGCGATAAAAGCAGATGAGAACAGTATCACTAGGTTATTGATCCTGTTTCTTGTTTTCATAGTAATGACCCCTTCTCTTTAACTCTGTTATGAATGGCATTCTCCTTAAAATATCGGTACAATACAGGGAAATATTGAAAATTTTATTGCGTTTACAAGAATTAATATAGCGGATTCGGGGTGAAATTTCCAGCCCTTCCGGGGAATCCGGGGCATAATTGTTACCAGGGATTAGCCCCTGTCCTTAATTTGGTTGACACAATTAGGGAGATCGAAGATAAACAGAGGCGGTTTCTCCATGCAAGGATGAGAAATGCAGGACCCAAAGAGGATATGAACAGCGAAAAATCAAAAGATAATCGGAATACGGTAAAGGAATTCTGCCCCTTTTGCGATCACGCCGGCTTCATCAGAAATCCCTATTACAGGGAAACGGGCGAAGACCCCCTCACCCCCTGTCCGCGCTGTGTTACGGTAAACTGTAAATGCGGGGGGGAGGACCCCTATTTCTATTACGATAACGGGATCAGGGAATGTCCCTGCCGCAAGGTACGGATGAAGATCGACCGCATCAAGATTATCTATGAAAGGGCAGGACTGGACCTTAAATACCGGTGGCGTTTCATCAGCGAGTTTGAGTCCCGCAATAAACTTACGGAAGGCGCCAAATCCATAGCCTATGATATCATTAACAGCTTTCCCAATGTAAGGAAAGGGCTCTTTTTCTGGGGTAACCCCGGCTCGGGGAAAACCCTCCTGGCATCCATTATACTGACGGAGCTCATCACCCGGCATGCCGTCGAGGGACGGTTCATTAAGATATCCCGGAGTTTTCTCAACCGTCTGAGGGCCTCCTTCGTCGAGGGCTCGGAGAGCTACGGGACCGCCGGGAGGATTGAGCAGGAGGTTGCGGAAGTGGACGTGCTGGTGGTGGATGATTTCGGCGTGCAGAGGGACACACCCTGGGAGCAGGAGACTCTGTACAACCTGGTGGATGCCCGCTATGAGGCCGAGAAGTTCACGATCTTTACCTCCAACAGTGATCCCTTCAAGACCCTGAAGGAGATTTCGGAAGGCCGTGTTCTTTCACGGATCAAGGAGATGTGCCGAATCGTCGAGATCTCGGGCCCGGATTACCGGGACAAACTGTAAAATGCCGAGGGCCTTTCTGGGGCTGGGGTCCAACCTGGGCGACCGGGAGGATAATCTGCATCGGGCACTGGGGGAGATTGTTGCCTCAGTTGAGGTTTCCCTTCTGAAGGCGAGCTCCGTGGAGGAGACGGAACCGGTGGATTATCTCGATCAGCCCCCTTTTCTTAATCAGGTGGTGCTGATAGAAACTGGATTGGAACCCCTCGATTTGTTACATTTAATGCAGAATGTTGAGGATTCGATGGGCCGTAGGCGCATTTTCCCGAAGGGGCCGAGGCTCATTGACATCGACCTTCTTCTTTATGAGGACCTGATTCTCAACATAAGGGATCTCATTCTGCCGCATCCGGAGATTAAGAACCGGGACTTCGTCATGAGACACCTCCTGGAGATCGAGGGGAACCTCAGGGATCCTGAAACGAATAAGTCTTACAGGGAGATAATGGAAGATCATGGAAAGAATAAAGAACATCAATGATTTCAGGAAATGGAAGGAACAGAACAAGCCCATCTCCATGATCACATGCTATGATTATGCCATGGCCCGGATCATCGAACAGACGGACATCGATGTGATCCTGGTGGGGGATTCCCTGGGTATGGTGGTGGCCGGATACAGCAGCACGATTCCGGTAACCCTGGATCAGATGATCTATCACGCGGAGATCGTCCGTCGGGGGGCACCGGAAATGTTTATTGTGGCGGACCTCCCCTTCATGAGCTACCATGTCTCCGTGGAGGACGCCCTCCGCAACAGTGGGCGGGTGATGAAGGAGACGGGAGCCAATGCCGTCAAACTGGAAGGGGGGCGCGATTTCCGGAAAACCGTGGAAGCCCTGGTTAAGGCCTCCATCCCCGTCGTGGGGCATCTCGGACTCACCCCCCAATCCGTCCACAAGCTGGGGGGGTATACCGTACAGGGGCGGGATGAGGATAAACGCCGGGTGATGCTGGAGGATGCGAAGATACTGGAAGAGTCCGGTGCCTTCTGTCTGGTACTGGAGATGGTCCCGGAGGCTCTGGCCAGAGAGATATCGGAATCCCTCTCCATTCCCACCATAGGCATAGGCGCCGGGCGATACTGTAACGGGCAGGTTCTGGTCATCAATGACCTTCTGGGGGTGGATGAGCGCTTTACCCCCAAGTTTCTGAAAAAGTATGCCGATATGCACCGAGTCGTGAAGGAGGCACTGGAACAATACGGGGCGGATGTCCGGGAAGGAAAATTTCCCGCCGAGGAAAACGTCTTCAAATGATGCTGTCCAGGCTAGAATGATGAAAGGAGATTTTAGGGAATACCCATGAATATTGACGATATGTTTGAAGAAAACGAGATGCAGATAGATACGGACATCCTCGAAAGCGATCTGATATCCATAGATCAGGTCCTGCCGGGGCAGCTGCACATCATCCCCATCCGTTTCAGGCCCATCTTTCCCGGGATCGTGACGCCCCTTATCATCTCTCAGGGACGCTTTTCGGAGGCCATCGACAAGGTTCTGAACAACACCCGCGCCATAGGCCTGGTGCTCCTTAAGGATGATGATGCCGAGGAGATACAGATCTCGGACCTCTACAGCTATGGAACCGCCGCCAAGATACTGAAAAAGATCAATCTGCCGGACGGCGGAGTCAATGTGCTGATCAACAGCATCAAGCGCTTCAAGATCGTGGAGAAGATCTCGGAGAAGCCCTATCTCATCGCCAAGGTGGAGTATCTTGAGGATGAGACGATAAAGCGGAACATCGAGGTCAAGGCCCTGACCCGGGCGGTATTGAGCCAGCTGAAAATGCTCTCAGAGAACAATCCCCTCTTCACGGAGGAGATGAAGCTCACCATGGTCAATGTAGAGGAGCCGGGCAAGATCGCCGATTTCGTAACCTCCATCCTCAACATCGAGAAGGGGGAATATCAGGACGTCCTGGAAACCATCACCATAAAGAAGCGGCTCGAGAAGGTTCTCAGGCTTCTTCAGAAGGAGATGGAGGTCCTGGCCGTCCAGAAGAAGATTCAAAACCAGATCAACGAGAAGATAGACAAGCAGCAGCGGGAATTCTTCCTGAGGGAACAGCTCAAGGCCATACGGCAGGAGCTGGGGCTTGATGAGGATGAGAAGAGCCGGGAAGTGACCGAGATGAAGAGGAAGATCGACCTCCTGGAACTCAGGGGCGAGGTGAAGGAGAAGGTGGAGGATGAGGTCAACAAGCTGGCCCTGATGGATTCCAGTTCCTCGGAATACATCATCACACGAAATTATGTGGAGACGGTTCTCTCCCTTCCCTGGAACATCCGAACCCCGGATTCCTCCGATCTCAACCGGTCGGAAAAAATACTCAACCGCGATCATTACGCCCTGGAGGATGTCAAGAAGCGCATATTGGAATTCCTGGCGGTGCGCAGGCTCAAGCCCGATGCCCGGGGCTCCATCATCTGTCTTGTGGGGCCTCCCGGTGTGGGGAAGACCTCCCTGGGGAAATCCATCGCCAGGGCCCTTAATAAAAAGTTCTTTCGCATGTCCCTTGGCGGCATGCGGGATGAGGCTGAGATCAAGGGACACCGGAGAACCTACGTGGGAGCCATGCCGGGAAAGATCATTCAGGGTATCAAGATCTGCAAATCCAACAACCCCGTCTTCATGCTGGACGAGATAGACAAGCTGGGGCAGAGTTTTCAGGGAGATCCCGCATCTGCCCTGCTGGAGGTTCTGGACCCCGAGCAGAATGTGGAATTTCGGGATCATTATCTCGATGTTCCCTTCAATCTCTCGGATGTATTCTTCATCACAACGGCCAATACCCTGGATACCATTCCCCAGGTTCTGGTGGACCGTATGGAAATCATCCGTCTTTCGGGGTATATTACAGAGGAAAAATTTCAGATTGCCCGGCGTTATCTCCTTCCCAAACAGCTGGAAAGGCACGGTTTGGACAAGGATGCCATAAAGATTGATAAAACGGGATTTCTTTTGATCATAAACGGCTGGGCCCGGGAAGCGGGGGTTCGGAACCTGGAAAGGCAGATCGAGAGGATATGCCGCAAGACGGCTACCCTGGTTTCCAAGGGGAAGAAGCCGCCGAAGGATAATCTCAAGGAGGAGGTAATCAAGGATTATCTGGGCCCCGAAATTTTTACCGACGAGGAACTGATGCAGATCAACCGGCCCGGTCTGGTGATTGGGCTGGCCTGGACCTCGCTGGGAGGGGCAACCCTGATGATCGAATCCATCGACATCGACAATCAGAAGGGCGGGGCCCTGAAGCTGACGGGACAGCTGGGGGATGTCATGAGTGAATCCGCCAACATCGCCTACAGCTATATGCAGCATTATTTTTCCGGTGATGAAGAGGTCCGCAAGATGCTTCAGACGAGGCTGGTCCACATCCATGTCCCCGCCGGGGCCACTCCCAAGGACGGACCGTCGGCAGGGATCACCATGGCCTCCTCTCTTTATTCCCTGGTGACGGGCCTGTTCGTAAAAAAGGCCCTGGCCATGACCGGGGAGATCACCTTGACCGGCAGGGTCCTGCCGGTGGGGGGCATCAAGGAAAAGGTAATCGCCGCAAAGAGGGCCCATCTGCGGGATATCATCCTGCCGGAGGAAAACAGAAAGGATCTGGCTGATATTCCGGATTATATCAAGAAAGGCATAAAGTTCCATCTCGTGAAGGACATGAAGGACGTGATCGCCGTTGCCTTTAATAAAAAGAGGAGGGATTAACATGGCCATAAAAAATATCATGGAGGATATCGTAGCCTCCGTGACCAGCGAGGTGCTTTCCAAGGAAGGGAAAGATCTGCCGGATTCCCAGATGCACAGAGAGGACATCATGGCGTATGTACTGAATAAGGTCCCTGCGCGGTACATTACCAGTGAGCGGGGGATGCTGCATGACCGTATGGAATCCCGCCTGGTCTTCCAGCAGAGAACGGATATCCTTTTTCTTGTCCATGAGGCCATAGAGTTTGTTAAAAACCGGCGTTCTACGCCCAAGCATACGGATTATGGAAGTCTGAAGGCGAGAAAACATATACTGCCGCATATATTCGGAGAGATCCTCGAAGAAACCACCTTCTCTTATATACCCGGGGTTGAGATCACCCTCCTTTTCCGGGATAAAGCCGTATCCATGATCGATGAGGGCTGGAGCAATCCCTACATGACCATGAAGGCCACGAAGGGCTTTTATCAGTTCTGGCCGGATTATAACGAGAAGGAGATGGGTGGCGGCCCGGAAATCCCCTTCACCCTGCTTTTCCGGCATGAAAAGTTCAGCGATCTGAGAGTGGATCTGCGTCTTATGGTCCAGGACGGTTTCGGTCTCCACGAATCCCAGGTCATTCCCATAACCCTGATGAAACTCCATGAGGGCGAGGATGTTTCCTTCCTTTACGAATAGCAGTCCTGAAGCAAAGGTCCTCAGTATCCTTCTGGTGCTGTCGGTCTGCCTGTTCCATTCCAACAAAGCCCGGGCACAGGTAAGGGGCAGCGGCATGGGGCTGATTGAGAGTGTGGTCCCCAGCGGACCCGTCGACGTAGGGCGAAACCCGGCTCTCCTGGCGCTCCAGACGTATAAAAATGCCTATGTCCTGGGCATGCTGGGAACCCCCTTCTTTCAGGATGACCTGAGCTCGGATAACTATGACAACTCTAATGTCAGTACAGATATCAAGATGGATACCTTCATCAGTCTTACCCCGGTTACTGGTTATGCGGAGAGGAAAGGGGGGGTTGTATGGGGTTTTAACTTCTCTGAAAGAAGGGGGGGGGATTTTTATTCTTACAACAAGCTTTCGGTCAAGTCCCAGATAGGGGCTTTTTCCATTGATCAGAGTATAAAGGAGACCAAAACAGAGCCGGGGATGAATGTCTCCCTGGGCTGGAAACTAGCAGGACACAATTATCTGGGGATTCAGGTAAACCCCTGGATATCCCAGAAGAATACAGAATCAGCGACAAAAATAAATGTGGGTGCCACCACCGTTGAAATGGATAATAAAAACACGACCCGGAGCACGGGTATGGAAGGAAGTGCGGGGTATTACCGCCAATGGAAGGAAGGTGAGTTCGGACTCATGCTGCGCTCAGGGGAGATTCTCTTTCAAAAGGTTAGGGATTCCGGCAAAGACAGTGACGGAAACAAGGGAGATGATACCGCAAAAAACATGGGGAAATACGTCAAGGGGCCTACTGTTATCATGGGTGGGTATCATGAGCTGGGACGCTATCTCGGGGCGGCCCTGGAGATCAGCGTACAATGCCCTCGGGCTTTCACATTGGACACTTTGGAATACAGCTATGACGATAAGGCGGTGCTAACCGTTGCAAATAAAACTGATGTGAAGGCTGTCAATATTCTGAGAGGGGGATTGGCCTTCTATCCCACGGATCGGCTTGCCTTTACCACAGGACTTTCCTTTTCGTATTCGAGAATCAGAGAACTGGAATATAGCCGGAATCCGGCGGTACCAGATAAGGAAAAAATGAACAAGGCGAAGAATTATACGGGAACCTTGGGTCTGGATTACAACTTCAGAAATGAATGCTACATCTCCTTTTTAGCGGCCTATGGCAGAGTCCGGATGGTCATCGATGATGTCAAATTTTCCACATTTTCCGGCAAGGTGGAGCAGACTCGTACGCATTACGACCTGAGTCTTCTGCTGCTCGGCTTTGCTCTGACCAACAAATATTGAGAGACCTCGTATTATCAGTGCTCTTCCCGGGAAAATATTCCTTCCAGAAAATCCTTCACTTTTTCAAAGACTTCCGCCGAGCCCTCGCCGTTGACTATGCCGTGCCGCTCCGAGTAGATGCGGAAGAGTTCCTTTTTCCGTGTGCCCAGTTTTTCGAAAAGCTCCAGGGAGCTCTCCGGTGCAACCGTGGGGTCCTTCGCTCCCTGTATTACCAGCACCGGGAGATGCAGTTTGCCCAGAATGTCCCGCACTACATCCATCAGCTTTTCCAGTTCTCTGACGCCGCTGACGGGATTCCTGAAGTAGTTGATGTGAGGATTTTCCGGGGTGTTATCCACAAATTCCATCCTCCCCTTTTTAATCTTCATGGCCCCCAGCAGTTTGTTCCAGAATACAACTGATGAGGCGAAGCGTGAAGCGATGTTGCTCAGGTGGAGGGGGGCGCTGATGGAAACCACGCTGTTGAAACAGCCGGGTTTTTGATGGGCCTGGAGCAGAGCGATCCCTGCGCCGGTGGAAAACCCGGCGATAGCCATCTTCTTCACGCTGTTTTTCAGGACTATGTATCCCCGGTTAGCGGATTCGTACCACTCCTCCCATTCCCGGGTCGCCAGGTCATCCGGAGATGTTCCGTGGCCGCGCATGCGTACACAGTAAACGGTGAATCCGGATTTATGGAGAAACTCCGCCAACTGGCGCACCTCCTCCGGTGCCGCCAGATAGCCGTGAATGAGAAGCACGCCCTTCCTGTTGAAGAAGTGAGTAAGGAATCGGGGCCTGCCGATGTTTCGGGATTTAGTCTCTCCCTCGAGTTGAAACTTATTATAATCCCGCTCGAAGATTTCCTGATCGAGTTTGAGAAAGCTCTTGCTGATGATCCGTCGAATGAGAAAGGAGGGCATCAGCATGATGCGGTTAAAAAACTTGGTCAGGTAGGGCAGCGGTTCGATTTCATTGGAGAGAACCTCCACGATATTGTCCTTCCGAATGGTATGAAATTCATAAGGGCGGGAAAACCGCTCCGCTGTTTTGATAATGTAGCCCTTTTCCAGCTTGATCAGACCGTCTGATTTGGCGGCAGTGATGAAACTGTTGTAGCGCATGTGTTCGTCGTCGGTCAGCAGATAACTCTGCCTTAATTTCAGATTTGTGTGATGCGATTGAATGGGGACATTCCGTATCCTTTTGATGGCAAGAAAAGCCCGGTTCTTGAACTCGGTTTCGCTGATACGGTTTTTGTTGCATCGCCGGAGTATATAAGAGAAGATATGGTCGTGATTGACCGTGGTCATCTGATATATGGAATCCATGTAGCGGCGCATTAGGTCCAGACTAGGCTTCTTGAAGTGGAGGTTCTGGCTCATTTCCTCTTTTTGCAGATAGGTTTTTTCGTCGGAAAGAAGTTTTCGCATAGCGCGGTTTTCCATGTAGGGAACGATGGGAATGGTCTTTCCGAAATTGATGTCAATATCTACGCCGTCCACCAGCATGGTGCCTTCTACCTCCAGTTCCTCCTCCAGTCTTTCAGGCATCTTGTCCACCAGAAGGCTGGCGATACGGTTGATGATGTTGTTTCTGGCCCGGATGGGGAAATAGGTGATGTTTACCGGGACGATGTAGGTGTTCTGCCGTATTATGGCGTCCAGCCTGTCCTTGCCGATATTGAAATATTCCAGGTATTCTCGAATCCCGGATTCATTGCCGGTCTCCCGGAAATGTCTCAGCTTTTCCCGGAAGAACTCGGTCCTCAGGGCAAGGAGCGCCGCTCCCGTATGGGGAGGGCGGCGTATTCCGGTATTGTATATGAGGTATTTACCCTTTTCCACAAGTTTTTTATCCTTGATCATCTGGCCCTCGGGGAAGATCATGCAGGGCATCTCCCCCTTCAAAAGGGCTCCGATCATAATACGGTCCCGTTCCTGATCCTTCGTGGACACGGCGCCGAGCTTGCTCAGATAGGTGCCAAATCCTCCCTTGAAGAACTCATGGTAGGCCAGGGAGAGAACGATTTTACCGGTCACCTTGTTGATCACATAAGGAAGAAAAAAGGTTTCCATGCGGGTAAAGTGGTTGATGACAAAAATGACGGGCTGATCGGGGATATGCTCCTCTCCATGGGTCCGTATTTGAGCATTGGTGGCCTTGATTAAGGTTTTTATGGCAGCACCCGTGAGCCTTAAAAGAAAACCGGACGGTTCCATAGATATGATCCCCTCAGATAGTTGATGGCAACACTGCTGATCTGCGGTAAATATTACTTGAGTATATAAAATATAGCATTCTCAAAAATAATTTGCAATGTATAATTTTTGGAGAGTAGTCGCCTGGATTGGAAAAAAATTACAATGTTTTCCTTAAAAAAGGCTCGGCAAAAAAGGATTGGCATGCTTATATGCTATAATTTCTATGGGGATTATTGGCGATCTAGGCAGTATATCAAAAAACATGCCTGTTTGCTTAAGGTACTCGATCCTCAATAATCTCCAAGAGTTTACCCTCTCTTTATTTAACGGAATATTGATACATATGAGGATGGAATTTGTCATAAGTTGGTGATTACCAAGAGGTTATTATAATTTCTGTTCAATATTGGGAGATGTGTGATGTTGAAAAAAGTATTCTACGGTCTTAGGGGTAAAATCCTACGATATATACTCCTGTCGTCTCTGATCCCTCTCTTCCTTTCCATTGTTTTTCTCTATGTTGCGGCAAGAAGCTCTCTTCTGTCTATAACCAGCCAGACGATGACCAATTCGATCCACAATATCAAGCGGCTCTGCGAAATACAGAGCCAGGAGATGGATGCCAAAGCCCAGAGGGATTTGAAGAATGCCTTCGAGGTGGCCCGGGGCTTCATGGCTCCCTACGGTTCCCTGGATATAACGAAAAAGACCGAAGACCTCATGGTCATCAATCAGGATACGGGAGAGAGATCAAGCGTTAAACTGCCAACAATGAACTCCCGGGGAACCTCATTTCTGAAGAATTATGGGCTTATTGATCGGATAGCTGCGCGAATTGCCATACCCAACGCCACCGCCACCATCTTCCAGCTCCATGAGGACAAGCTGATACGAATCAGCACTAATGTAAAAAACGATAAAGGAGAGAGGGCCATACTCACCTATATCCCCAAAAGCTCCCTGGTTTTCAGAACCCTTACGGCGGGTAAGAGATATAACGGCAGGGCCATGGTGGTGGGTAAATGGTTTATCACCGCCTATGAACCCTTGAAAGATACCGGGGGGAAAGTCATTGGGGCTTATTACATCGGAATCCCGGCTCCCAAGACGGTGGTTTTCGATATTATCCGTGAAACTCATGTGGGAAGACACGGTTATATCTATGTGATCAATTCCCAGGGGCAGATGATCGAACACCCCTTCCTCAAAGGGAAGATGGTCCTGGAAGATAAGGATGCGCTGACAGGACGTCAGTTTTTTAAGGATATGCTGCAGAAAGAGGGTGATACCATACCGGATGGTCATATCAATTACCACTACCGGGGCAAAGATGGGGATATTGAAAAGAAGGTAGCCTATTATACCTACTTTAAACCCTGGGATTGGATCATCGTTTCCACGGCGGATTACGATGATATCCTGGGGAGTCTCAATATCATCTTTTACATCATGGTGACCCTCCTGGTTGTCTTTATGGGCGGATTGATCTTTTACAGCAATTACCTGGCGGGGAAAATCGCCAATCCGTTCCGGAGAATCATCGATACAGCGGTTAAGGTAAGCAACGGCGATCTGAAGGTCTTCATTCCCCAATCCCATTATGTGATGTGCGCTCAGGAGAAGGATTGCAAGAGGATTGATTGCCCCGCACACAACAACCGGAACAAGGCCTGCTGGCGGATCGAGGGGACCCTCTGTGCCGATGGGAATATCGATGTGAGCAAGGTTTCCAAGGAAGAGCGGTGCCAGAAGTGCATCGTCTACAAAAAAGCCATCCGGGACGAGATTGACGCCCTGATCGAGGCCATCAACAACATGATCCAGGTGATACGCCGTATCGTACAGGACATCACCCAGATGACGACTTCCCTCAACAGCGAGGCGGACGAACTGGCGGTCATCAGCAGCAAGATGGAAATCGAATTCCAGAACCAGGCAGCCTCCATCGAAGAGACCACCTCTGCCAACGAGGAACTCATGGCCAGCATTGAAAACGTGGCCAATTCCGCAGACCGCCAGGCCGAAAGGGTATCGCAGACCAGTGCCGCCATGGAAGAGCTGGCGGCCTCGACAAAGATTGTGGGGGAGAACTCCATCAATTCCAGCAAAAAGGCCAAGGAAACGGTTGAGGATGCCCGGAACACTGAAACGGTGCTGCAGAACACCACCAAGAGCATCAACCAGATCTCCGACAGCTCGCGCAAGATCGTGGATATTGTGGCGATCATCAACGATATTTCCGACCAGATCAACCTTCTGGCCCTGAACGCCGCCATCGAAGCAGCCCGGGCGGGGGATCACGGCAAAGGATTTGCTGTCGTTTCCGAGGAGATATCCAAGCTGGCGGAGGCGACGGCCCAGAGCACCAAGGAGATCGAGGGGCTGATTAAAACCAGCCGGTCTGATATCGAGACCGGGGCCTCGCTGGTCAATCAGACGGCGTCCTCGATCACGTCGATGATCAAGAACATTGAAGACGCCGCCCGGCTCATCGAAGAGATCGCCCTCTCGTCAGAGGAGCAGATCCGGGGCAGCGAGCAGGTGATGAAGGACGTGGAGGAGATCAACAACATGTCTTCCCTGATCGCCTCGGCCACCGGAGAGCAGAAATCCACGAGCTCCGAGATACTCAAGGCGGTTTCCAAGATAAACGAATCCATACAGGAACTGGCGAACTCGGCACAGATAGTGGCTTCCTCGGCCTCTTCCATGAAGAACCGCTCCGTTTCCCTGCAGAAGGTTATCAATATCTTCCGGGTTTAGGGGGAACATGCCATGAAGCAAGAACGCACGGTCCCAGCCAGGGAACAGATACCGGAATCCTGCCGCTGGGATTTGAGTCCTCTCTTTAAGGATGATGCGGAGTGGGAGGACCGTTTCAGGTCTCTGGAGAGGGATCTCCCGGAATACGGCCAGTTTCGGGGGCAACTTGCCCTTTCCGCTGCCCGTCTCGAAAGGGCCCTGCGGTTTGATCTGGGGATTTCCCGGCGGTTGGACCGTCTCTACACCTATGCCCATCTGCGAAACGATGAGGACAAAACCCATCCGCACCATGCCTCTCTCTTCCAGCGGGCTCTGACCCTTTCCACCCGTGTTTCAGAGGAATCGAGTTTTCTTGCCCCGGAGATACAGGCTATCCCTCCCGACCTAATGAAGTCTTTTCTGAAAGAAGATATCCTTAAGCCGTATGAGTTTCTTCTATTTAAAATTCTGAGGCACAGACCCCATACCCTTCCGGTGGAGTCGGAGCGGATACTGGCCATGACCGGGGACCTGGCCCAGTCCTCGTCGCAGTTTTTCAGCCAGCTGGACAATGCCGATCTCCGTTTCGGCATGATCCAGGATGAAGAGGGTCAGAGCGTGGAGCTGAGTCATGGGAACTTCATCCGTTTCCTCATGAGCCCCACGCGGGAGCTTCGCAGGCAGGCCTTCATGCAGTATTACGGCGTATATGAAGCCCATAAGCACAGCTTGTCCGCTTCCCTTTCCTCTTCTGTGAAGAAGGACCGATTCTATGCCCGCGTAAGGAGCTTCCCCGGGTGCCGTGCGGCCGCCCTTTTTCAGGATGCCGTTCCCGAGGCGGTATATGACAACCTTCTGGAAACCGTCAGGGCAGGCCTGGGACCTCTCTTCGCCTATCTAAGGTTCAGGAAGGAGGCACTGGGGCTGGAGGAGCTTCATTTTTATGATACCTATACCTCTCTGGTCAGCGATCTGCCCTTCCGTATGCCCTATGAGGAGGCTGTGGAAACCTGCCTGGATGCCTTGAGGCCGCTGGGGGAGGAATACGGAAATATTCTTCGGGAAGGGCTGACCGGGAGATGGGTGGACCGCTATGAAAACCGGGGGAAGAGGAGCGGGGCCTATTCCTCAGGCTGTTATGATTCACCCCCCTATATCCTGATGAACTACCGGGAGGACAGTATCAACTCCCTCTATACCCTGATTCATGAGGCGGGTCATTCCATGCACAGCTATTACTCCCGACTCAGCCAGCCCTACGCCTACCATGACTACACGATCTTCGCCGCGGAGGTGGCCTCCACTTTCAATGAGATCCTGTTGAGCCGGCACCTTCTGAACCTGTATGCGAAGGATGACCTTCGAAAGGCCTATATTCTCAACCGGGAGATCGATAATCTGCGGGGAACCCTCTTCCGGCAGAGCATGTTTGCAGAATTTGAAAAGCAGATCCATGAAGATGTGGAGCAGAACAGGCCTCTCACCCTGGAAAGAATACAGGATATCTATGCAGGGTTGCTCAACACCTATTTCGGTGAGGCGCTGGTCCTGGATCGGGAGCTGACACTGGAGGGTCTGCGAATCCCACATTTTTATTCGCCCTTTTACGTGTATAAATACGCCACGGGGATCTCGGCAGCCATAGCCCTGGCGGGAAGGGTCTTGGAGGAAGGAGAGACGGCGAAGGAAAGATATCTGGCCTTTCTCAGGAGCGGAGGCAACTCATATCCTCTGGATCAGTTGAGGGCGGCGGGGGTGGATATGTCCCAACCCGAACCCGTGGTGAGCGCCGTTAAATACTTTGAGACACTTGTAGTTCGGCTACAGGAGAATTATAGACCTGGAGATACAGGGTGCTCTTGATGACAAAATCTGGCACTATCCCCAGGGAGATATATCTCTGCTGCAGATCGTAAGGGAGATATTTGAAGTCCTTGATCTGACCCCTGCAGTTTTTGCTCCCGCATCGGCAATTCATCTCCCAGTAATCCTCCGCCATGGTGGTGGAATAGTCGAAGGTAATTTCCTCCCCCTTTTTAATGCTCTTGATGGCGAATAGGAGAACACAACCGTCCACGATCTTGATCCCGGAATTGGGATTGCAGGAATGGTTGATGTAGTTGTCCGGCGTTCTTGTGGGCCCCAGAAAAAGATTATCGCTGATCTGAAGGAAGTGGTTGTTCTTGGGGTTTAGTTTTCTCTTGTACTCATCCATGGTGTATTTCTTTCCATGGAATTCGATGATGTAGTCTCCGGCTTTAAATTTCCTGTTGGCAAAAACAGAAAGACCCTTAGCGGTCTTTTTCATAAGGAGATAACTGACCGGTATAATTAGTGAATCATCCATGTGAGAAGCCCCTGATCAGGATAGGATTTAATTAATTAGATACAATATAAGGTGAAAAAAAAAATATTCAATACCTTAAGTCAAATTTTTTTATAATTTTTAGGGATTAAAGTCCCGGGATTCCGGATAGCGGATCGGGCAATAAACCTTGTCGGAAAAGGATTTATGGCCGGAATTATTTTACGGCATAAACCTCGAGAGTGTCAGAAAAGCTGAGTCCCCGGGAAAGCATGCTGTAAAGCCTTCTGAAGGGACTATAGAATGGATTGCGGGGATTCAGGAGGCGTTCCGGGTGTATCCCTCCGGGACAGGTAACGATTTTTTTGTAGCCTGTCTGCCGAAGGTGTCCCTTGATAACTCTGGGAGAGATATCCAATCTGTGGTCCCGGGGATGGCTATCCCCCCAAATCCCTTTATGAAAAAGGAACTGAGGTCCAAAAACGGAAGGTGCGGAAAAGGCGAAAATGCCCCCCGGGGCCAGGAGCGCAAATATCCTCTCAAGTAGGGACGCTGTGTCCCGGCAATGTTCCACAAAATACCAGGCGGTGATGATGTCGAAGGGGCCTTCAACCTGCGAGTCTTCAAAGGAGGTGTTGATGACGGGAATGCCCAGGGTCTCCCCGGCATAGCGGGCGGCGTAAGGGGATATCTCCACCCCCTGCAGGGATTTAATCCCCCGGTCCCCGGCGCACTTAAGAAAGAAGCCCAGGGCACAGCCTATGTCCAGCAGCCTGAGGTCCCCTCCCATTATGCCATCACCCCTGAGCTTTTCAATCCGTTCCATGCGGAGGCAGGCACTCCTGTATATGTTGTCGAAGTCTTCTTCATAGGTCTTCCCGTACTGGGCGCGGTAATCCTCAACAAAGTAGGAAGGGGAGTAGGCTTCCGGCTGATACGCGGCATTGAATGCGGCTTTACAGGAAAGACATTTCCTCAGGGCCGGATGCTCCCTGGATACCGGCCGGGAACGGGGAGAGTGACAGAGAGGGCAGAGGTTCAGGCTGCTGGAGCTCATTAATCTTCAGGATTCAGGTATGACGCGCCCGGGATGTTTCCGTGGAAAGGATGCCGGGATGGAGGAATCATTTTTTCCTTTTTTTAGCCGGTTCCACCACGACGGGTATGCCCTTGATCTTGGTGTTGTCCATGGAGAGCAGGACGATTTCCGCATATTGTTCGGGCACCTCGAAGAAGGAATAGGTGGAATGAATGTCAATTTTACCCACCTGTTTGCCATCAACACCGGTGTTTTTTACGATTTCCCGTATCAGATCGCCAGGGGACATCTTGTGGCTTTTTCCGATGTTTATAAAGAGCCGGGCTCTGCCGTCCTTGATGTCCTCAAAAACGACCTTCCCGGTATGGGGTTTGTTTGAGAGGGTATCACCTGGAAAATTGACGTCCGCTATACTTCCTAGATGTTCCTTTAGAAGGGCTGCGGCGATGAGACGGGTTCCTCTGAAGAGAGGGACATACTTCTTCATTACCTTAAGCAGTTTAACATACTCGGTAAGATCATCCGAGAGAGCTGTTTCCAACACCTTTTCAATTTTTTTTTCCTTCTTCATATGAGTCCCCTGATCGTCTGTCATTTCCCGTTATTACAGGTTTCGGGCGTCTGTTGTTGCCCGGGTCAACCGTATTCCGGATGGGGATTTCCGCCCTCCGGTACGGTTTGCATGAGCTAATGTTTGTTCCGCTTTCTGCAATCTATTACCGGGGGGATGAAAATATCAAGCATTTTTCAAACGGTCACTCCATGCACCGGTATCCCATGTTCCGGACGGTTTCGATGATGGTATTGAATTCCTCCCCCAGCTTGCTTCTCAGACGGCGGATATGTACATCCACAGTTCTGGTACCGCCTATGGACTCCACACCCCAGATTTTGTTGAGCAGTTCCTTGCGGGAAAAAACGGTTCCCTTGTTTTCCACGAGAAAACGCAGGAGTTCGAATTCCTTGTAGGTAAAATCCAGCTTTTGGTTGTTGAGATATATGGAATACTCCTTGAGGTTGATCCTCAGTTTTCCCACAGTCAGGATATCCTGACTGTCCGTCAGGTTTTTTCCCCAGAGGGTTTTGGATATTCTGGTATGAAGCTCGCCTTTTCGGAAGGGGAAGAGTATAAATTCGTCAAAAAACCATTCGAGATCGAGGGAATCGAGCATGCTCACCCTGAGTACCAGGAGAACGGGAATGCTCTCCAGCTTTTTTCGGAGCTTGGAGAGGTAGAACTGTACCGTGTCCGCTGAATCGAAGAATTCTGCATCGGTGGCCAGCAGTGTGAAATCGTCGGGTTTGAGGGTCTCAAGGGATTTGTAGGTTCTCACCGTAAAGTCCGTCAGGTTACTGGTGAAATCCTCCGTAAGTTCCTTGTTTTCCGAGAGAAGTCCGATAGTTCTGTTCAATGCCTTTGATGCTCCTTATGCCAAGGAATTCCCCGTTTCTACACCATCACCCTGATTATGGCAAGTCAATTTACAAGCTTATGAAACAAATCCAGGTACTGCCCCGCGATAGCCTCTGCATAAAAATCCTGAACCTTAACCCTGTTGTTGCGGGAGCAGGTGTCGTACAGTTTCCGGTCTTTCTGATAGCGCAGAATGTGGCGGGCGCACTGTTCAACGTTGCCGACCTCGATGATCAGGGCGTTCTTCTCGTGAGTGAGGAAATCGACCTGACCCCCGTGATCGGAGCATATGATGGGGAGGCCGCAGTGCATGGCCTCCATATAGACGATTCCGAAGCCCTCATGCATGGATGTGAGGGCGAACAGATCGGCCGCGGCCAGATAGCGGTATTTGTCCTCTTCGCTGACATAGCCCAGAAAGGCAACCCGATTCTCCAATCCCAGGGAGCGGGCCTGTTCCTGCAGGGTCTCCCGCTCCGGCCCATCGCCCAGGATGAAGAGCCTGATTCGGCTGTCGCTGATCTGCCCGAGGGCGCTGATGAGCACATCAAGGGCCTTGCGCTTGACGATACGCCCTATGGCAACCAGGACAAAGTCTTCCTTAGACAGGCCAAGCTCTTTTCTCGTGACTTTGGGTAGGCGGGGGGGATGGAAGGCCAGCGGGATGACGGATATCTCCCTCCCCGGGCTGTAATATTTTAGGGCGTTTTCCCGGGTATTACTGGACTGGGCTACTACGGCATCAGCCTTGCGGAGGATGAACCGGACCACGCGCTTGAAAAAAAAGCTGTTGTGGGGGGACATTTTTTTGCTGGGATCGTAAATGTCGCCGCCGTGCAGGGAAAGCACATTGGGAGTTTTAAACATCCTGCCGAAGAGATACCCTAGCGGTCCCGAGGGCACAGCGAAATGTGTGTTGATTACGTCATAATGCCGGGATCGGAAGAGGCTGATTCCCTTGAAGAAGGCGTAGGGGAGATAGGTGAGCATGGAGGTAAAGGAGGCCGCATCCCGGGATTTCCTGAACCAGACCTTAACCCGGTGTATGTTGATGTTTTCCACCTTTTCGAAGGCCGGGAGACCCTTGAAAGAGGATGTCAGCACGTCCACCTCGCCCTTTTTGGCCCACTCCAGCGCCAGGTCGTATGTGGCCACGCCACCGCCCCCCCCGAGAGGTGGGAATTCATAATTGATGATGAGCACCCTGAGGGGGCTTCCCTTTTCCTGGCTTTTCTTCATACGGCTTATCACCTCTCGGAAGATATCGGACGGAGCCTTATGGTCTCAATAAAGCGGCAAACGCCCCAATCAGTCAATTAGAATATGAGGATATTAATATTGACATCTACTGGCGGCTATCGTATTTTTAGGTGGATTCGGGACAATCAAAGGATGTGACCGATCGGGGTTTTCCCCGGCGGCCATTTCCTTGAGCGATTGATGAACCTCTGTATTATACATCATTAAAAAGGATAGACTTGTGCAAATCGGACGCTGCGGTTTTCGGTCACCCTGACGCTGGGGAGGCAGATCCCGCCGGGATGTGCAGCAGGCCATCTATTATTCTTCGAGGAGGATTTATGAAAAAGTTTTATCTGTTGTTTCTGGCGATTTTTGCGTATTCTATGATCGGCTGCTCCAGCATTGATGTGGCCATTTCCCCCAAGGTGGACGTCAACAAGAAGATGAAGAAGATCATCGTGTTCCCCTTTGATGTGAAGGGCGTGAGATGGGGGGACGAGTTTTCCGACGCAATCACTCATAACTTCGTAAAGGCAGGGAAGATGGATGTCGTAGAGAGAGAAGCCCTCTCCAAGATACTGAAGGAGCAGAAGCTTTCCATGACCGGACTCATAGACGAGGGCAGTGCAGTTAAGGTGGGCAAGCTGCTCGGCGCCGATGTAATCATAATAGGCAGAGGGACTGCGCTGAGGAAGCATGTCAAGGGAAAACCGCAGAACAATCTCATCGACACGCTGGCCCTGAAGGCCATCAACGTGGAAACGGGCTCGGTAATCCTCACCGTCCGCAAGGAGGAGGGAAGTGCCTGGAGCGGAAAATATTACGCCATGTACTGCCTGGGAGGTACCATGATCTGGGACCGGGAGGATATCTACATCAAGAGCTCCAATTACGATGAGATCGCCCGGCAGATTGTAAGCAAGGTCAGCGCAGCCCTGGATGATATTGAAAAACAGAAGAATCTGAAAAAATAATCCCGCGAGGGCCCTCGTTCCGTTTGAACGAGGGCCCTCGTGAAGACCATTATGCGATATTTTGCCGTCCTTGTATCCATCCTGATCCTGATATCACCCCTCTCATCCCTGAGAGGAGCCGATTTTGAGGAACTGGACAAGATCCCCGAAGGGGCTCACAAGGGGCAAATGCTCCTGGGGGCCTTTGTCTGCATCGGTGTTCCTCGGGGGGATGTCATCAAGGCGGAGGAGGATTTCGTCAAGGATTCCACCTATTCCTTTGACAATGAGACCACCAAACTGGTGGAGGTCTCGCACCTGTCCATGGGCGGCGGCCTCCGTTTTGAGTATATGCACCTCAATCATCTCGGGATACAGCTGAATGCTCGGAGATCCTTCATAGTGCAGAGATCCAGCTTCGGAATGGATTATCAGAACT